>NZ_JBFTRG010000015.1:0-135313 GCF_056399425.1 Variovorax sp. 01N429
TTTCGCGCGGACCCCGCCTGAAGCGAGCACCGCAGGTTGCCCGAAGCGAAGCGGAAGCGAGCACCGCAGGTTGCCCGAAGCGAAGCGCAGGGACGCGCACAGTGGGGTCGCCTTTCTTTTGCTTACTTTTCTTTGGCGACCCAAAGAAAAGTAAGTCGCCCGCCGGGGCGAGTCCCGGCCAACCCCCTCACCAAACCCCCTCACCCCAACACCCACATCACAGTCCCCAGAGGAGGCAAAGTCAGAACAACAGACTCCCCCTGCCCATGCCACCCAACAGCTTCACTACTCACAACCCCATTCCCCACCCCACTCCCCCCATAAATCAAGTTATCGGTATTAATAATCTCCCGATAAACCCCAGCCAAAGGCACCCCCACCCGATACCCATACCGAACTTCCGGCGTGAAGTTGCAAACCACCACCACGAACCCCCCTTGCGCATCCCGCCGCAAAAACGCAAACACCGACTGCTCCACGTCGTCATGACAGAGCCACTCAAACCCCCGCGCCTCGCAGTCCAGCTCATGCAGCGCACCAAAGTGCCGGTACACGTTGTTCAGGTCCTTCACCAGCCTCCGAACCCCTTGATGAGAAGCCTGCTCCAGCAGGTGCCAATCCAGCCCGCGATCGGCATTCCACTCGGCCCATTGCGCAAACTCGCCCCCCATGAAGAGCAGTTTCTTCCCCGGATAAGCCCACAGGTAGCCGTACAGATTGCGCAGCCCAGCAAACTTCTGCCAGACATCGCCCGGCATGCGGCCGATCATCGAACCCTTGCCATGCACAACTTCGTCGTGCGACAGCGGCAAGACGAAGTTCTCCGAATGCGCATACATCAGCCCGAAGGTAATGAGCCGATGGTGGAACTTACGAAAGACAGGGTCAGTCCCGGCATAGGCGAGCGTGTCGTTCATCCACCCCATATTCCACTTGTAGTGAAAACCAAGGCCGCCACTCTCGGGAGGACGCGTCACGCCCGGGAAGCTGGTCGATTCCTCGGCAATGGTCGCGGTGCCGGGCCGCTCGACGCCCACGACATGGTTCATGCGGCGCAGGAAGTCGATGGCTTCGAGGTTCTCGCGGCCGCCCTGTGCGTTGGGCACCCATTCGCCGGGTTCGCGGCTGTAGTCGCGGTAGAGCATCGAAGCCACTGCATCCACACGCAAGCCGTCCACGCCATAACGCTCCAGCCAATACAACGCGTTGCCGACAAGGTAGTTGCGCACCTCCGTTCGCGCGTAATTGAAGATGAGCGTCTGCCAATCGTTATGAAAGCCCTCGCGCGGATCGGCGTATTCGTACAGCGCGGTTCCGTCGAAGGTGCCGAGGCCGTGCGAGTCGGTCGGAAAATGCGCGGGCACCCAATCGAGGATCACGCCGAGTCCGGCCGCATGTGCCGCTTCGACGAAGGCGCGGAAATCACCGGGCGTCCCAAAGCGCGACGTCGGCGCGTACAAGCCGATCGGCTGATAGCCCCATGAACCGTCGAACGGATGCTCGCTGATCGGCAAGAGCTCGATGTGGGTAAAGCCCATGTCGTGTACGTAGGGCACCAGCGTTTCGGCCAGCTCGCGGTAGTCGAGCCATTCGTGGCCGTTCTTGCGCCGCCAGGAGCCCATGTGCACCTCGTAGATGCTGATGGGCGCGTTGCGCGCATTGGCCTGGGCGCGGACGGTCGGCACTTTGGCGGGCGGCGGCAGCGGCTGAACGACGCAGGCGGTGTCGGGGCGCAGGCGCGCGGAGAATGCAAAGGGATCGGCCTTGCGCAGCACATGGCCGTGGGCCGACAGGATTTCGAATTCGTAGCTGTCGCCCGGCGCGACATGGGGCGCGAAGATCTCCCATACGCCGCATTCGCGCCGGAACCGCATCATGTGGCGACGCCCATCCCATTGGTTGAAATCGCCCACCACCGAAACGCGGCGCGCGTTCGGCGCCCACACCGCGAAAGCGACGCCGCGCACGCCATCCATTTCGCGCAAATGGGCGCCGAGTTGCTCGAAAGGCCGCAAATGCGTGCCTTCCGCCAGCAGCCAGACGTCCGTTTCGCCCAGGACGGGCGGAAATCGATAGGGGTCTTCGAGCAGCGAGGTGTGCCCGCCCCAGTCGATGTGAAAGCGATAGCCGAGCCGGGCTTCCGATGCAGGAACGAGCCCGGCGAACAGATCGCTGCCGCCCTGCCGGACCAGTTCCGCCAGCGGCCAGCCTGAGCCCGACTGCATGACCGTCACGAACTTCGCGCCCGGCAACAGCGCGCGAATCTCGAGCCCCTCGTCCGTCTGGTGCGGACCGAGGACGGCGAAGGGGTCGCCATGCTCGGCACGCATCAACGCACCGACTTCGGCATCAGGTGTCATGGAGCGGCTCTCCGGTTCGTAAATCATTGTGGCACGCGAGAAGTGCGCCATGCCTCTAGCCGCGATAATCCGCCTTCCCCGGCCGCCTGGCGCCGGCCTTGCCCAAGCCCAATGAATCCCAGCTACAAACCCAGTGACGTCGAGTCCGCAGCCCAGGCCTACTGGACCGCTGCCGACGCCTATCGCGTGACCGAGGACGCGCGCAAAAAGAAGTACTACGCCTGCTCGATGCTGCCGTACCCCAGCGGCAAGCTGCACATGGGCCACGTGCGCAACTACACCATCAACGACATGCTCACGCGCTACCTGCGCATGAGCGGCTACAACGTCCTGATGCCGATGGGCTGGGACGCCTTCGGCCTGCCGGCCGAAAACGCTGCGCTCAAGAACGGCGTGCCGCCCGCGCAGTGGACGTACGAGAACATCGGCTACATGAAGACCCAGCTCCAGGCGATGGGCCTGGCGATCGACTGGAGCCGCGAGATCGCGACGTGCGATCCGAGCTACTACAAGTGGAACCAGTGGCTGTTCCTCAAGATGCTCGAAAAAGGCATCGCCTATCGCAAGACGCAAGTCGTCAATTGGGACCCGGTCGACCAGACGGTGCTTGCCAACGAACAGGTGATCGACGGCAAGGGCTGGCGCACCGGCGCCACGGTCGAGCGGCGCGAGATCCCGGGCTACTACCTCAAGATCAGCGACTACGCCGAGGAACTGCTGGAGCACACGCAGAACAAGCTCCCTGGCTGGCCGGAGCGCGTCAAGCTGATGCAGGAAAACTGGATCGGCAAGAGCGAAGGCGTGCGCTTCGCGTTCAAGCACAAGATCAAGGACGAGAAGGGCCAGTTGATCCAGGGCGGCCGCATGTACGTCTTCACGACGCGCGCCGACACCATCATGGGCGTCACTTTCTGCGCCGTCGCGCCGGAGCACCCGCTGGCGCTGCACGCCGCCAAGAACAATCCCGAGCTCGCCGCCTTCATCGAAGAGTGCAAGAGCGGCGGCACCACCGAGGCCGAACTCGCCACCCAGGAAAAAAAGGGCGTACCGACCGGCCTGACCGTCACGCACCCGCTCACCGATGAAGAGGTTCCGCTCTGGGTCGGCAACTATGTGCTGATCAGCTATGGCGACGGCGCGGTGATGGGCGTCCCCGCGCACGACGAGCGCGATTTCGCGTTCGCCAACAAATACGGCATCGAGATCATCCAGGTCGTCCTGGTCGACGACGAGCCGCATTTCGACTACCACCGATGGCAGGACTGGTACGCCGACAAGCAGCGCGGCGTCACCATCAATTCGGACAACTTCAGCGGCATGTCGCACATCGAGGCCGTCAAGGCCGTGGCGCACGCGCTCGAGCAGAAGGGACTGGGCGCCCTTCAAACCACCTGGCGACTGCGCGACTGGGGCGTGAGCCGCCAGCGCTACTGGGGCACGCCGATCCCGATCATCCATTGCGAAGAGCACGGCGCCGTGCCGGTGCCCGAGCAAGATCTGCCGGTGGTCTTGCCGACGGACTGCGTGCCGGACGGATCGGGCAATCCGCTCGCCAAGCACGAAGGCTTCCATGCCGGCGTCGTGTGTCCGGTCTGCGGCAAGGCCGCGCGGCGCGAAACCGACACGATGGACACCTTCGTCGACAGCTCGTGGTACTTCATGCGCTACTGCGATCCGAAGAACGACGACGCCATGGTGGCCGAGGGCGCGAAGTACTGGATGCCGATGGACCAGTACATCGGCGGCATCGAGCACGCGATCCTGCACCTGCTCTATGCGCGCTTCTGGACCAAGGTGATGCGCGACCTGGGGCTCGTCAAGGTCGACGAGCCTTTCAGCAAGCTGCTCACGCAGGGCATGGTGCTCAACCACATCTTTTATACGCGCGGCGAGAAGGGCGGCAAGGACTACTTCCCGCCTTCGGACGTGACGCCGGTGCTCGACGCGCAGGGCCGCATCACCGGCGGGACGCTGGCTGACGGCACGAAGCTGGAATACGGTGGCGTGGGCAAGATGGGCAAGACCGAGCGCAACGGCGTCGATCCTCAGGACCTGATCGAAAAATACGGCGCTGACACCGCGCGCCTGTACACGATGTTCACGGCGCCGCCCGAAGCGACGCTCGAATGGAACGACGCGGCGGTGGAGGGCAGCTATCGCTTCCTGCGGCGAGTCTGGAATTTTGGCGTGGCGCTTCAGGGCGCGGAGCCCGCCGCCGCGACCGGCAAAAAGGAAAAGGCGCCGGTCTTCGGCAAGGGTGCCAAGGAACTGCGACGCGAAGTGCACACGGTGCTGCGCCAGATCGATTACGACTACCAGCGCATGCAATACAACACGGTGGTGTCGGGCTCGATGAAGCTGCTCAACGCGCTCGAAGGGTTCAAGCCCGAGGCTGCGGACGCCGGCGACCGCGCGGCAGTGCGCGAAGGCATGGGCATCCTGTTGCGCTGCCTCTATCCGGCGACGCCGCACATCGCGCACCAGCTCTGGCACGAGCTTGGCTACGACAAGGACATGGGCGATCTTCTCGACGCGCCTTGGCCGGCGGTCGACGTCGTTGCGCTGGAGCAGGACGAAATCGAACTGATGCTGCAAATCAACGGAAAGCTCCGGGGATCGCTGCATGTTCCTGCAACGGCCACGAAGCCGGAAATCGAGAAGCTCGCGCTTGCCAGCGAGATCTTCGTCAAGCATGCGGAGGGCGCGCCTGCCAAGCGGGTCATCGTCGTGCCGGGGCGGCTCGTGAACGTGGTGATATGAGCGGCATGACCCCGCGACACGTTTTGCCGCGCCGCGGCTTCCTCGCGGCTGCTTCGGCCGTGTTCGTGCTGGCCGGATGCGGATTCGAGCTGCGCAAGGCGCCGACCTTTTCGTTCAAGACCATCGCCGTGGTGCCGAGCACCACGCCGTTTGCCAATTACGTGCGTCGCAATCTTCGAGCGACCGGAACCGTCGAGGTGCTGCCGGCCGACCAGGCAGAGAAAGCCGAGGCCGTGCTCGACATCCTGGCGGAGAACCGCGAGAACGTCGTGATCTCGACCAACTCGGCGGGCCAGGTGCGGGAGATGCAACTGGTCCTGAGGGTGCGCTTCAGGTTGCGCGGAAAGGGCGGCAAGGAATTGCTGCCACCGTCCGAGATCCAGCAGTCGCGCGACATCACCTACAACGAAACCGTGGCGCTGGCGAAAGAATCGGAAACCGAACTGCTGTACCGGGACATGCAGACGGATATTGCTCAGCAGCTTCTTCGGCGTCTCGCTGCAGCTAGACAGATATGACCCCCCAGGCTGCGCGCACTGCGTGTCGCTTCGCCTACCCCCCGCGGGGGGCAACACCAGCGGCCCGGCAAAGCCGGTTCCGCGGTGTTCTGCGGGATCGGCTCGCTTCACTTTGCTCTTGGATATGCAACTGACCAGCGCGCAGCTTTTGGGGCATCTGGCTCAGCGGGTGGCGCCGCTCTACGTCATTCATGGGGACGAGGCATTGCTGGCTCAGGAGGCTGCGGACGCCATTCGGGCGGCGGCTCGGGTGCGGGGATACACGGAGCGGAGCGCCTATACGGTGGCTGGGGCGCATTTCGATTGGAGCGCGGTGCTGGCGGCGGGAGGCTCGTTGAGCCTTTTTGCGGATCGGCAGATTGTCGAAATACGCATTCCTTCGGGGAAGCCGGGCAAGGACGGCAGTGCGGCCCTTCAGCAGATCGCGGAAGCAGCGCAAGGGAATGACAGCACTCTTACTTTGGTGATGCTGCCTCGTCTGGACAAGGCGACGCGGACGGGCGCCTGGTTCTCGGCTTTGGAGAACAACGGGGTCAGCCTGCAGATCGAGACGATCGAGCGGGCCGCTTTGCCGCAATGGATCGCGCAGCGGCTCGCGCAGCAGGGGCAGCGGGTCAAGAGCGGGGAAGAGGGTCAGCGGACGTTGCAGTTCTTTGCCGATCGGGTGGAAGGCAATCTGCTCGCGGCGCATCAGGAAATCCAGAAACTGGCGCTGCTCTACCCCGAGGGCGAATTGAGTTGGGAGCAGGTCGAAGGTGCGGTGAACAACGTCGCGCGCTATGACGTGTTCAAGCTGTCTGAAGCCGTGCTGGCCGGCAATCCGCAGCGCGTCGCGCGGATGCTCGAGGGATTGCAGGCCGAAGGCGAGGCCGAGGTGCTGGTCCACTACACGCTTGCAGAGGACATCCGCGCGCTGAAGCGGGTGAAAGACGCCATGGCCGCCGGACGGCCCTTGCCCATGGCGCTGCGCGAAAACCGGATCTGGGGTCCGCGCGAGCGAGCTTTCGAGCGCGTGTTGCCGCGGGTCGACGATCGCGCGCTGGCGCGCCTGCTGCGTGCAGCGCACGTGGTCGACGGCATCGTCAAGGGACTGAAGCAGCCTGACTGGTCCGCGGACGGCTGGCAAGCCCTCCAGCGGTTGGCGCTGATGCTTTGCCGCGCGTGCGCAAATCCATAAGCGCACAGGAATGGTGCGGACTCGCCCCTTCATGCCCATTGCTCTTCATGGGCGCGGCACAATCCGCAAATGAACATGCTGAATGTCCCCGACTACGTGCGGGCCCTGGGTGCGCAGGCCAAGCACGCCTCGACCCTGATGGCGCGCGCGGACGCCGCCACCAAGAACAAGGCTCTGAAGGCTTTGGCGCGCCGTTTGCGCGCTGCTGGCGGCGTGCTCGCCGAAGCCAATTCCAAGGATCTCTCCCGCGCCGAAGGCGCCGGCCTTTCTGCACCCATGGTTGACCGGCTCAAGCTGACGCCAAAGGTGATCGAGACCGTCGCCCTGGGCTGCGAGCAACTGGCAGCCATGCCCGACGTGATCGGCGAAGTGATCGGGATGAAGCAGCAGCCCAGCGGCATCCGCGTCGGCCAGATGCGCGTGCCGATCGGCGTGTTCGGCATGATCTACGAGAGCCGTCCGAACGTGACCATCGAGGCGGCGAGCCTGGCGATCAAGAGCGGCAACTCCGCGATCCTCCGGGGAGGTTCGGAGGCCATTGAATCGAACAAGGCGCTGGCTTTGCTCGTCGCCGATTCGCTTGCCGAGGCGGGCCTGCCTGCCGACGCCGTCCAGCTCGTGCAGACCACTGACCGCGAAGCCGTCGGCCAGTTGATCGCGATGCCCGAATTCGTCGACGTGATCATCCCGCGCGGCGGCAAGGGGCTGATCGAGCGCATCAGCCGCGATGCCAAGGTGCCGGTGATCAAGCATCTGGACGGCAATTGCCACGTCTACGTCGACGACACAGCCGAACTCGACATGGCCGTGAAGATCGTCGACAACGCCAAGACGCAGAAGTACAGCCCCTGCAATGCCGCTGAGGGCCTCCTGGTGGCCGCATCGATCGCCGACGCCTTCCTGCCCGAGATCGGCGCCATTTTCGCGGCCAAGGGCGTCGAGATGCGATGCGACCCTGCCGCCGCGCGGATCCTGCGAGAAAGCCTGGAGACGAGTGGGAAGGCCGTAGTGGATGCGGTCGAATCGGATTGGTCGGAGGAATACCTCGCCGCAGTGATCAGCATCAAGGTCGTCGAGGACGTCGACGAGGCGATTGCGCATATCAATCGCTATTCGAGCCATCACACCGACGCGATCGTCACGCGCGACCACATGAACGCACAGCGCTTCCTCCGCGAAGTGGATTCGGCCAGCGTGATGGTTAACGCCAGCACGCGATTCGCAGATGGTTTCGAGTTCGGACTCGGCGCTGAAATCGGCATCAGCACCGACAAGTTCCATGCTCGCGGGCCGGTAGGAATCGAGGGGCTGACGTCCCTCAAATACGTGGTGCTGGGCCAAGGCGAGACCAGAAGCTGACCCCCAGGCTCGCGCCCGGCAAAGCCGGTTCCGCGGTGTTTCTGGTCTGGTTCCCGGGGCGGGATGGGTTGTCATTGGGGCATTGGGCCCCAAATCTACAATTCGCTCTTAGCTCAAGCTGCAAATCAAAGAAGGCCGCCGCATGGTCCCCCATCTCGTCACCGCCCTGAACGGCCCGATCAACGAACTCGAGCAACGCATTCTCGATTCAACCCCGGCCATCGAGCGCTGGTTTCGACTCGAATGGATGGAGCACACGCCGCCGTTCTACAGCTCGGTGGACATTCGGAACGCCGGCTTCAAGCTGGCGCCGGTCGACACCAACCTGTTTCCGCGCGGCTGGAACAACCTGACGCAGGAGATGCTGCCGCTGGCCGTGCAGGCGGCGCAGGCAGCCATCGAGAAAATCTGCCCCGAAGCGCGCAACCTGCTCGTGATCCCCGAGAACCATTCGCGCAACACCTTCTACCTGGCGAATGTTGCTCAACTCGTACGCATCTTCCACATGGCTGGGCTCAATGTCCGGGTCGGCTCGATTGACCCAGCCATCAAGTCGCCCAAGAAGATCGAGCTTCCGAACGGGGAGACGGTGTGCCTGGAGCCGGTCGTTCGCAGCAAGCGCCGTCTCGGGCTCAAGCATTTCGATCCCTGCACGATCCTGCTCAACAACGACCTTATCGCCGGCACGCCGGGCATTCTCGAAGACCTGCACGAGCAGTACCTGTTGCCGCCGCTGCACGCCGGCTGGTCGGTGCGGCGCAAGAGCAATCATCTTCACAGCTATGAAGAAGTGTCCAAGCGCTTCGGCAAGTTGCTGGGCATCGATCCGTGGCTGATCAATCCGATGTTCGCCAAGGCGGGCGAAATCAATCTCTCGACCGGCCAGGGCGTTGACGTACTGACCAGCCACGCGGACGCGCTTCTGACCAAGATTCGCCGCAAGTACAAGGAATACGGCATCAACGAGAAGCCCTTCGTGATCGTCAAGTCCGACAACGGAAGAGACGGCTTGGGCGTCGTGACGGTGCGCGATGCCAAGGAAATCGAAGCGCTCGCCCGCAAGTCGCGCAGCAAGACCGGCTCGGCCAAGGAAGGGCAGGAGCCGAGCGAACTGATCGTGCAGGAAGGTGTGCTCACGAACGAACGCGTGCATGACGGCGTCGCCGAGCCGGTCGTCTACATGATGGACCGCTACGTGGTCGGCGGCTTCTACCGTGTTCATGCAGAGCGCAATCCCGACGAAAACCTCAAGCTGCCGGGCGCGAGCTTCGTGCCGCTTGCCTTTTCGGAGAGTGCGCACTTACCGCAACCGGGGGCAAAGCCCGGCGCCAGCGCACCCAACCGCTTCTACATGTACGGGGTGATCGGGCGCTTGGCGATGGTCGCGGCGAGCTACGAACTCGAGGCCACGAACCCCGACGCCGAAATATATGAATGATTTCGGAGTACATATTGCAGGCCCCTGCGGCGGCGGCAAAATAGCGACCCCATAGCAACGCAAAACGAGGGCGGAGGCGACCGGCGACCATCAACGTCGCTGGCGCGCACGGGTGCAGCACCCCAACGCCCTCTGCATCGACTTCGTGTCCGCCCCAAAATCCTCCTCCCTTGCGTTGATCCTCGCTGCGATCGGCGTCGTCTACGGCGATATCGGCACCAGCGTTCTCTATGCGGTCAAGGAGGTCTTCGGCCACGGCCACGTCCCTTTCACCATCGAGAACGTCTACGGCATCCTGTCGATGTTCTTCTGGACCCTGACCGTCATCGTCTCGATCAAGTACGTGGTCCTCGTGCTCAGGGCCGACAACGAAGGCGAAGGCGGGCTGGTCGCGATGCTGGCGCTGGCATCGCAGGCGGTGGTCGACAAACCGCGGCTGCGCAGCGTGCTGCTGGTGGTCGGCATCTTCGGCACTTCGCTCTTCTATGGCGATGGCGTCATCACCCCGGCCATCTCGGTGCTCTCGGCGGTCGAGGGCCTGGAGGTCGTGTCGCCCGAGTTCCGGCACTATGTGATCCCGATCACCCTCGTCGTGCTGTTCTGCCTGTTCGCGGTGCAGAAGCGCGGCACCGCAGGCATCGGCCGGTTTTTCGGGCCGATCACGTTGACGTGGTTCCTGGCGATCGCGCTGCTCGGCGTGTCGCAGATCGTGACCCACCCCGAGATCCTCAAGGCGATGAGCCCGCACTATGCGCTGCGCTTCATGTGGGGCAATCCGCTCACCAGCTTCATCATCCTGGGCGCCACGGTGCTCTGCGTGACCGGGGCCGAGGCGCTTTACGCCGATCTCGGGCACTTCGGCAAGCGGCCGATTCGCGTCGCATGGTTCTCGGTCGTGATGCCGGCGCTCACGCTCAATTACTTCGGACAGGGCGCCCTGCTGCTCGAGAACCCCGAAGCGGTGAAGAACCCCTTCTTCATGATGGCGCCCGAATGGGCGCTGTTGCCGCTGGTCTTTCTTGCAACGGCGGCCACGGTGATTGCATCGCAAGCGCTCATCACGGGCGCCTTCAGCGTCACTCGCCAAGTGATCCAGCTTGGCTATCTGCCGCGCCTGAACATCGAGCACACCAGCGTGCGCACCACCGGGCAGATCTACATGCCCTTCGTCAACTGGGGCCTGTTCGTCGCCATCGTGCTGGCGGTGCTGATGTTCCGCTCGTCCAGCAACCTGGCGGCTGCATACGGCATCGCCGTGACGACCGACATGCTGATCACGACGGTGCTGACCTTCTTCGTTATCCGGTATGCATGGAAGTACCCGCTGATCCTGTGCATCGGCGCGACCGGGGCCTTCTTCGTGGTCGATTTCATGTTCTTCGCGTCGAACCTGCTCAAGCTCTTCGAGGGCGGCTGGTTCCCGCTGCTGATCGGTGGGTCGATCTTCATGCTGATGTTGACCTGGAAAGAAGGCCGGCGGCTGATGGGTCAGCTGCAGTTGGCCGAAGCCATCGACCTGCGCAGCTTTCTCGACTCGGTGTTTGTCAGTCCGCCGGCGCGCGTCGATGGCACGGCGGTGTTCCTGACGGCGGAGCCGGGCGTCGTGCCGAATGCGCTGCTGCACAACCTGAAGCACAACAAGGTGATGCACGACCAGAACCTGTTCGTCACCGTGCGCAACCACGAGGTGCCCTGGATTCCCATGGACAAGCGCATCGAGATGGAACCGCTCGGGCATCACTGTTGGCAGATCATCGTCCACTATGGTTTCAAGAACGACGTCGACCTGCCGCGCGCGCTGGAACATGCGCGCTTGCGCGGATGCCAGCTGGAGGCGATGACGACCAGCTACTTCCTGTCGCGCGACGTGGTGATCCCCACGCTGGGCAGCGGCATGGCCCCATGGCGCGAGAAGCTCTTTGCGCAGATGCATCACAGCGCCAGCGGCGCTGCGGACTTCCTTGGGTTGCCTAACAACGCTGTGGTGGAGCTGGGCTCGAAAATCGAGATCTGACTCGCCCCCAGGCTACGCGCACTTCGTGTCGCTTCGCCTACCCCCTGACCGGGGGCAACACCAGCTGCTTGGCAAAGCCAGTTCCGCGGTGTTCTTGGGATGAGCGGGGTGGGGGCTGGGGCGGCACAATCCCGGCATGCGATTTTTCAAGGACCTTAGTCTTTCGGCTTTTACTGCGGGGTTTGTTGCGGTGCTCGTGGGGTTCACGAGTTCGGTGGCGATCGTGTTTCAGGCTGCGCAGGCGTTTGGGGCTACGCCGGAGATGATTTCTTCATGGATGTGGGCGCTGGGGCTTGGGATGGGGTTGGCTTCGGCGGCGCCTTCGCTTTGGTGGCGGAAGCCGGTAATGATTGCCTGGAGCACGCCAGGGGCGGCCGTGCTGGCGGTGGCAGGGGCGGGGTACTCGATGAATGAGGCGGTGGGGGCGTTCATCGTTTGTGCAGTGCTGATGACGGCTGCGGGCGCCACCGGATGGTTCGAGCGGGTGATGAACAAGATTCCGATGGCGCTGGCTTCTGCCTTGCTGGCGGGGGTGCTGGCGCGGTTTGGGCTGCAGGCCTTTGTGGCAGCGCAGACGGCTTTGCCGCTGGTGCTGCTGATGCTGGGCACTTATCTGGTGGGCAAGCGGGTGCTTCCGCGCTATGCGGTTCCTCTCACGTTGTTGGTGGCGATTGTTTTCGTTGCCGCGCGCGGCGAGCTTGCCTGGGGCGCGGTGCATTTCAGCGTGGCGATGCCGGTGTTCACGACGCCGGTGTTCAGTTGGCAGGCTGTGGTCAGCCTCGCGCTGCCGCTGTTCGTGGTGACGATGGCATCTCAGAATCTCCCGGGCGTTGCTGCCATTCGGGCGGCCGGCTACGAAATGCCAGTGTCCAAGCTCATCACGATCAGTGGACTGACGACGCTGGTTCTGGCGCCTTTCGGTGCGTTTGCGCTCAATCTCAGCGCCATCACGGCGGCGATCTGCATGGGGCGCGAGGCGCACGAAGATCCGGCACGCCGCTACACAGCGGCGGTGAGTTGCGGCGCGATCTATGTGGTGATCGGCTTTTTTGGCGCGGCGGTCACGGGGCTGCTGACGGCGTTTCCGAAAGAACTCGTCGCCGCGATCGCCGGCCTGGCGCTCCTCGGCACCATCGGCGGCGGGCTTGCTGCCGCTGTGAAGGACGAATCGCATCGCGAGGCGGCGCTGATCACCTTTCTCGTCACGCTCTCGGGTGTGACGTTGCTTGGCATCGGCTCGGCCTTCTGGGGCGTGGTAGCCGGGGCGATCGCACTGGGCATTCAGCAATTCGGGCGCAGACCTTTCGCGGGCAAGGACATCGCCGCTGCCCGCAAGATCGAGCCCGACAACGTTCGAAAGACTTCCTGAATGCCAGCACTTTCCCAGATTCGTCCACTTCGTCGGGTCGCCACCTTCTCTTCAAAGACAGCCGCTGCGGCGCGGCAAGGCCAATTCGGGCGCGTCGCGCAGTGGAGCAACTGACATGCACATTCTTTTCGTCGCCGATCCGCTCTCCCAGTTCAAGATCTACAAGGACTCGACCTTTTCGATGATGCGGGAAGCGCAGCGCCGCGGCCATGCCATCTCGGTCTGCGAACCGCGCGACTTGGGCTGGCAGCGCGGCCGGCCGGTGACTGCCAAGGCGCGTGCGATCACACTGACCGGCTCGCCGGACGACTGGTACCGCGAAGAATCCGTTGAAGAGCGCCCGCTGCACGGCTTCGACGTCGTTCTGATGCGCAAGGACCCGCCCTTCGACGCCGAATACATCTACGCGACGCACCTGCTCGAGCAGGCCGAGCGAGAGGGCGCCCTCGTCGTCAACAAGCCGCGCGCATTGCGCGATCACCCGGAAAAGCTCGCGATCATGGAGTTCGCAGAGTTCACCACGCCCACGCTGGTGACCCGCGATGCAGCCGCGGTGCGTGCATTTCATGCTGAGCACAAGGACATCATCCTGAAGCCGCTCGACGGCATGGGCGGGATGGGCATCTTCCGCGTCACGTCAGACGCGCTCAACCTCGGATCGATCATCGAGACGCTCAACAAGGACGGCGCGCAGACCATCATGGTGCAGCGCTTCGTGCCCGAAATCTCACAAGGCGACAAGCGCGTGCTGGTGATCGGCGGGCAGGCGGTACCCTACAGCCTCGCGCGCATTCCTCAGGGCACCGAAGTGCGAGGCAATCTGGCCGCGGGTGGCAAGGGTGTGGCGCAGCCGCTGACGGATCAGGACCGCCGGATCGCCGAGGCCATCGGACCGGTGCTGAGCGCGCGCGGACTGCTGCTGATCGGCCTGGACGTGATCGGCGGCTCGCTGACCGAGATCAACGTGACGAGCCCCACGTGCTTTCAGGAGATCACGGAACAGACGGGCTTCGACGTGCCGGCGATGTTCATCGACGCGCTCGAAGCGGAGCTGAAGAAGGCTTGACCGAGTCGGCGGCCCCGGCGGCCTTGGTCGCCGCACGCCGTGCGCCCGGCCTTCCATGCCCAAGCTGCGCCTGGAGCAGGCGGGCCCGGCGTTTGCGCGCCCAGATGACGATGCCCGTGACCGACAGCATCGCCACCATCACGCCCATGAACGACATGAGAATGCGCCCGGGCAGCCCAAGGATGCGTCCCGAGTGCAGCGGGAACTGCAACTGCACGAAGATATCGGCCGCAGTTCCTTCCCATGGACGGTTCTGGCTCAGCACGCGGCCGTCCTGCGCGTCGATGTAGAGATTGCTCAGGCCCATGCCGGCCTCGCCGTGGTCATCGTCGGCTTGAAAGAACGACACGTTATAGAAGCCGCTGCGCTTCTCGTAGTAGATGCCGCCGAGCGGCGTCGTCCATCCGCGTGCCCTTGCCTCCGCGTCGGCGATGCGAACCACCTCGGCAAAGCCGAGCTTCGGCGTCACTTCCTGGCCCAGTGGCACCATCGCGCGCGTCTCGTAAGGGCCGGGTGTGGTCTTGGACACCAGCGACAGCACGGGATAAAAAACTTCGCGGTAGAGGTTGAGCGAAAAAGAAGTGAAGGCGATGACGATGATCGCCAGCCAGATCCACAGCCCGCCCGCTCGGTGCAGATCGAAATTGAGCTTGTAGCCGCCGGCGCGCCAGCGCATCAGCCAAGAGGGCTTCCATCGCGCCCACCAGGTCGCTGCGTCGCGATGGTGCGGTGCACGGGAGCCCGCCGGAACACGCCGGCGTCGCGGCATGGTCAGGTAGAGCGCCACGAAGCTGTCGAGCAGCCACACGAGCGCGACGGTGCCCATGATCCAGTAGCCGATGCGGTCCGTGCCCCACATCGCCGGAATGTGCAGGCTGTAGTGCACGGTGCGAAGGAAGGGCATCAGGTTCTCGCGCGAGAGCGAGACAGCGTGCGTGTCGCGCCGCCCCTTGATCTCACCCGTCACGGGATCGACGTGGACCTTGTCGTAGCCGAGCAAGTAGGGCTGGCCCGTGGCCGGGTCCATGCGCGGCTCGACAAAGTAGCCTGCGGTATGGCCTTTCTCGAAGCCGAGCGAAATGTAGGAGACCTTGGCGCGCGGATCCGATGCCTCGACGGCGGCGGCAAGCGCCATCGGATCGCGGAACGGTCCCTGGCTGTCGGTCAGATACAGATCGCTGTTGAGCCACTCGTCCAGCTCGTGGTCCCACGAGGTGACCGCGCCGGTGAGGCCGGCGACGATCAGGAAGAGCGCGACCGCCAGTCCCAGCCAGCGATGGACCACCGTCCAGAGTGCGCGCATGGCCGTGTTCCTTCGCTGATCAGAACTCGACGGAAGCGGTCAGGCTGAAGGTGCGCGGGTTGCCCAGCACCAGGTAGCCGGCGCCTGGGTAGCCGCCGACGGACGCCCAGTAGTCGCGATTGGCGACGTTGTTGACGCGCGCGCGCAGCGTCACGAGTTTGCCGGCGACGCCCGTGACATAGCGGGCACCCAGGTCCAGGCGGCCCCAGCCGGGCACGCGCAGCGTGTTCAGATCGTTCGCATAACTGCCGCCGGTGGCGATCACGCGGCCGTCCAGCGTCAGGCCGGGCACGCCCGGCACGTCCCATTCGAGCCCGATGGTGCCCTGCTGGTCCGGCACGCCGATGACCTTGTTGCCGTTGGTCGCGATGTCGCCGGTGTTTCGCTGCACGGCGTCGAGGAAGGTCACCCCGCCAAGGACGCGAAAGCCCTTGACCGGTTCGCCAAACACCGTGAATTCGAGACCTTGGTGGCGGTCCTGGCCCTCCGCTACGAACAGGCCGGCCGAATTGCGCAATGCGCGGGGCTTTTCGATGGAGAACAGCGCTGCCGTGGCGCCGAGGCCGGCGCCTTCGTACTTGACGCCGATCTCCTGCTGCTTCGCGACGTAGGGGTCCAGCGTCTGGCCCACGTTGAACACGGGAAGCCCGCCGATCTGCGCGGGCGCCGTTTCGCCCGGAGCGAGGCTTTCGACGTAGTTCGCGTAGGCGGACACTTCTTTGCTGAACTTGAAGACGACGCCAGCGGCAGGGCTGGTATGGCTTTGGTCGCTGCCGCCTGCCGCGGCGCCGGTGTCGTATGCGAAGTTGTCGACGTTGATCGTCTGGCGGCGTGCGCCCAGGGTGAACAGCAGCGTGTCATCCATGAAGGACATGGTGTCGCCGAGAACATAGCTCGTCAGCCGCTTTTCTTGCGTGAGCGCGGGAGAAGCCAGGTTGTTGCCGCCAAGCGAGAGAGGGCCGAAGGCCGGCAGCGGCGAATAGACAGGGTTGTAGAGATTGGTCGCCTGCGTGTTGAGGAAGTCGAAGCGATAGGCGTTCTTTCGCTCCGAGTTGAAGTAGTCGTACGACGCGACCAGCGCGTGCTTGACCGGGCCCGTCTTGACGGTGCCGCGAATGCCGACCTGGCCCGCCTTCACGTCTTCTTCGCCCGTATTGTCGAAACGGTACGTGGTTCCTGCGCCGGTGAATGCGTTGTCGACGGTGATGTTGGCGAGCGAATTGGCTTCGCTGCCGCTGCGCGCGCCGGCGGCGAACCAGCCAGTGACGTTGTCGCTGAAGTCGTACTCGCCGCGCACCGTGCCGAAGGTGTCGCGTTCGTTCGAATAGGTCCAGGGCTGTGCCCAGTTGGTCTTGGCGTCCGGCGGTGACGGCACGCGGGTGAGGCCGCTTGCCAGCGTGACATTGGTGCGGGTCTGGCTCAGGCGGTGGTCCTGATAGCCGACGTCGGCGGAAAGGCGCGCATTGCGGCTGCGCCAGTCGAGACCGACGGATGCGACGTCGAGGTTCACGCCTTCGTTGTCGACGCCCGTGCCGCCCTCGCGATGCGCGGCGTTGACCCGGATGCCCGTGCTGTCGTCAGGTCCGAAGCGGCGCGAAATGTCCGCCGCGCCATAGAACTCCGAGCCCGTGGCGCCTCCCAGCGTGATCTGCGTGAGAGGTTCGTTGCCCGCTCGCTTGGGCGACAGGTTGACCGAGCCGCCGATGCCGTCTCCACCGGGCGCCGAGCCGTTCAGGAAGGCGCTGGGGCCGCGCAGCACTTCGACACGCTCGAAGAGCTCGGACGAGATGTATTGGCGCGGCAACAGGCTGTAGATGCCGTTGTACGCGATGCTGTCGGAGCCCAGGAGGAAGCCGCGGATGAAGTACGTCTCCTGGAAATTGCCGAAGCCGCGCGCAACGCGCACCGAAGGGTCGTTCAACAGCACGTCGCCCACGCTGCGTGCTTGCTGGTTCTGGATCAGCTCGTTCGTATAGCTCGTCGCGCTGAAGGGCGAATCCATGTTGTCCAGCGTGCCCAGAACCCCGAAGCGTCCACCGCGCGCGACCTGCCCGCCGGCGAACGGCTTGGCCAGGCCGGCAGCCGATGCGTCTGCGCTGGCTTCGACCGTCACCGTGGCCAAAGTCCCGCCCGATTCGGCCGGTGCGGCTGGCGTCGTTTGCGCGGTTGCGATCAGCGCCTGCAGGGCGAGAGTGGTGGCAAGAGCGGCGGGACGGAGGGGAAACCTGACTGGAAGCATGAGGGGGCTCGTTTTTGGCTACGGAAATGAGAATGATTATTATCTCCGCCGACTTGCGGACGAAGAATCCCACCCGCCCCAAAAGAGCCGGACACGTTGTTTTCATGTCAAAAAGAGTTCGGCGCAGCCGCGGACGCCGACCTCAGCCGTTGCGGCGGCCGTCCACGAACACCGCCAGCTCCTGCGGCGCAAAAGCCGTCCACGCCTCGTTGGTCGTCAGCGGCGCCGTCACTACGACCGCGACGCGATCGTTCGGGGTCGTGTGCTCGGCGAAGTCGATGCTCAGATCTTCGTCCGACAGCTCTGCCGTCACGAACGGATGCTTGCGCTCCACATACCAGAGATGCGTGGACGCATGCGCCCACAGCGCCTGTCCGTTCGAGAGCATGAAATTGAAGGTGCCATGGGCCGCAAGGCGCGGCGCCAGTTCGCGCAGCGTGAGCGTGAGTTCGCTGACGCTCGGAACGCCAGCATGGGACTTCGCAAGCTCTTGCATGATCCAGCAGAAGGCGTGTTCGCTGTCGGTGCTGCCAACGGGATGGAAGTTGCCGTGCAGGCGGGGCCTGAAATCCTTCAGGTCGCCGTTGTGAGCGAAGACCCAGTAGCGGCCCCACAGCTCCCGCACGAAGGGATGGCAGTTCTGCAGGTTGACCGCGCCCTGCGTCGCCTTGCGGATGTGCGCGATGACATTGCGGCTCTTGATGGGATAGCGCCGGATCAGTTCGGCCACGGGTGACGCGCAGGCCGGCTGGTGATCGACGAAGTGCCTCAGCCCGCGATCCTCGAAAAAGGCAATGCCCCAGCCGTCCGCGTGATGGTCGGTTCGCCCGCCGCGCTGCGCGAAGCCCGTGAAGCTGAAGGTCACGTCGGTGGGCGTGTTGCAGTTCATTCCCAGGAGCTGGCACATGGGGTCTAGCTTACCCGCGCGGCCATGCGATTTACTGCACCGGCTGCTCGCTCAGCGCCTTGGGAGCTTTTTCGCGCAATTGCAGCGCGGCGCAGATGGCCAATGCGCAAAGTGCGGCCAACATGGCGAATACCTCGTCGAAGGCGGCCAGGCGGGCGGCGCTGCTCACCGGATTGCTGAGCGAATCGCCATGAGCGGCCAAGCGCCACTCGAGAACGATCGCGCAAAGGCTGACGCCGGCGGCGCCGCCCAGCATGCGCAGAAAGTTGATGGCGCTGGCGCCTTGCGGGATCAGCGGCTTTGCGAGCGGGCGCATCGATCCGAGATTGAGCGACGGAAGGATGAACCCCAACCCGAGGCGGCCCACGATGGCAAAGGCGACCAGCAGCCAGATCCCGCTGTCGAGATGCAGCACCATCATCAGCGCGAACGACGCGGCCAGAAGCACCAGGCCGATGCTGACCAGCAGATAGGTCGGATGCCGGTCGGCGAGCCGGCCTACGCCGGCAATCGTCAGGGCGAGCACGATGCCGGCGGGCAAGAGGATGGTGCCGACGTGCGATGCGGAAAGCTGCAATCCGACCTGCATATAGACGGGCAGCAGGTAGGTCGATCCGAACAGCGCAGTGCCGTAGATGAAGGCGACGATGCTTCCCATGGCGAACTGCCGGTACTTGAACAGCGCCAGGTTCATCAGTGGCGCCCCGCCGTTCGCCCCCAGCCGGGCCTGCCAGGCCAGGAACGCCGCGAACGACACGGCAGCGGCCACCAGCAGCGCGGCCGCTTGCAGTGGGGCGTCGCCGCGCAGTTCAACCAAGCCGTTCAGCAGGCACAGCGTGCCGACGGTGCCGAGCGTCAGGCCTCGCCAGTCCAGCCCGCTGCCGCGCTCCGCGGCCACCCCGCCCGGCGCCGTGGTCGGCACGAACTTGAAGGCCAGCCAGATCGAGGCGATACAGAACGGCACCACCATGAAAAAGATCGAGCGCCATCCAAAGAGGTCCACCAGCACGCCGCCGATGCTCGGCCCGATCGCCGGCGCCAGCACCACGCCCATGCCGAAGATGCCGCTCGCACGGCCTTGCTCATGCGGCTCGAACGCGCGCAGGATGATGATGGCCGGGATCGGTTGCACGACGCCCGCAGCCAGCCCTTCCGCGACGCGTGCGAGCAGGACGAGCGAAAAGCTGCTCGCCAGCCCGCCCGTCAATCCGCCCGCCAGCAACAGCACCATCGTGCCGACATAGGTTCGGCGGTAGCCATAGCGGGACAGCAGCCACGGCGTCGTCAGCATCGAGACCGTCATCGCCACCATGAAGCCGGAGCTGACCCACTGCGCGCGCTCCTGCCCGAGCGCAAAGTGGTGGCTCATGCCCGGAATGGCCACGTTCACGATGGTGGACGACATGATCGAGGCCATCACCCCCACCATGACAGAGATCAGCAACAGCCAGCGATATCGCTTGCCGTAGCGGATGCTGAGGGCGTGGGGAGGTGGGGAGGTCATCAAGCTCAAGCGGGGCGATTCAGGCGTCCTACAAGGATATCGGCGTTTTGGGTGCCGATACGCTTCCGACGCCCCGGCCACAATGGGCCATGCAAACCCAAGACCAGCAAGACCAGCAAGGTCGGCTTCAGGTTCAGGCAGGCCAGGCGCTGGAACTCCATGCCCCCACGCTCACCCGCGCCTATCAGTGCCAGTGCGGCCGACCGGTCTTCCTGCGCAACAGCGAGTGCCTCGCGTGCCACACGCCCCTGGGCTATGTGATCGAACGGCTCGGCGTGGTCCCACTGGCGCCGTCCACGCACGAAGGCGCCGAGCCGGACACCTTCACCGTCTTCGGAGACCCCGAGGGCAAGGCATACCGCCGCTGCGCCAACCTCTTGACCCCGGCAGCCTGCAACTGGATGGTGCCCGCGCCGCGCGAAGGCGACGATCCCGCTTTCAACGTCGAGGGCCTCGCGCCGGGCTTCTGCCTGTCGTGCAGCGTCACGCGCACCATCCCGGATCTTTCGGTCGAGAACAACGGCAATCTGTGGCGAAACCTCGAACTGGCCAAACGCCGGCTGATCTCGCAACTGCTCGCGCTGCGACTGCCGGTGGTCACGCGCTTGAGCGACCCGGTGCATGGCCTCGCGTTCGACTTTCTCAGCAACACGCCCGGCGGGCCGCACGTATTGACCGGGCATGACACAGGGGTCATCACGCTGAACGCCGAAGAGGCTGAGGACTCCGTTCGCGAGCGCATCCGAGCCGAGATGCGAGAGCCCTATCGCACATTGCTGGGGCACTTCAGGCACGAGATCGGCCACTATTACTGGGACCTGCTGGTCGCGCCGACGCCGTGGATCGACAGCTTTCGACAGCTGTTCGGCGATGAGCGCGCAGACTACGCTGCGGCGCTGCGCAACCACTACGACAACGGTCCGCCGCCGGATTGGGCCGTTCGTTTCGTGACCAGCTATGCGAGCTCTCACCCATGGGAAGACTGGGCCGAAACCTGGGCGCACTATCTTCACATGGCCGACACGGCCGACACGGCCATGAGCTTCGGCATCGATGCGCACAACGTCGAACTCGCCAGTGACCTCTTCGAGCCCGCGGACCTTTGGGAGCCCGATCATCCGGACGCTGCCAAATTCCTGGATTTCCTCAACGGCTGGGTGCGGCTCACGAATGTGCTCAACGAGCTCTCGCGCAGCATGGGGCAGCCCGACTACTACCCGTTCGTGCTGCCGCGCGCCGCCGTCGGCAAGCTCCAGTTCATTCACCGGGTGATCACCGAACAGCGTGAGCGCGGCGACCAGCCGCCGAAGGCGCCAGCACCCGCACCGTCAGCGGCGACACAGGCCGCCCCTCAGTCCTGAACGATGGCGAGCGCAGCGCAGCTTGCGCAAATGCAAGCCAGCCCGCGCCTTTCCAAAGGCACCTTGTCGAGAAGCTCGGCGCTGAAGTCGGCCTGCATGCACCAGCACGAAGCCTGCTTGCGGCCGGTTTCGCGTTCGATTTCCAGCGCGCAGCGGTTCGCTTGCCCGCAAAGCGGACAGCGCGAGGGATCGATTGGCGCGGTCTCGCCCATCACGCGATCTCGAAAGCCTGGAGCTTCTTCGGCACAGCGTGGTTTTGCAGCGTCACGTACACCGGAAGGCCATCGCGGTAGGCCGGATAGTCCTCCCCCTGAATCAGTGGCAGCAGATACCGGCGACATTTTTCAGTGATGCCGTAACCGTCTTCCGAGATGAAGTCGCGCGGCATGAACTTTTCGGCATTGGCGACCGCATCGAGCGGCGCCGTGCCGATGCGGTACGAGTAGGGCACGTCGGAGAGGCGTTCGATCGTGGGCATGACCGAGTTCTTTCCTTCGATGGCGAGCTCGACCGCCCGCTGCCCGAGTTCATAGGCCTGCTTCACGTCCGTCGCCGATGCGATGTGTCGTGCAGCGCGCTGCAGGTAATCTGCAACAGCCCAATGGAACTTGTGCCCGAGGGCTTCCTTGACCATTTGCGCCACCACAGGCGCAGCGCCGCCGAGCTGTGCGTGCCCGAAGGCGTCCTTGGAGCCCTGCTCGGCGAGGAAGGTGCCGTCCGGGTGATGACAGCCTTCGGACACCACGACCGTGCAGTAGCCGTGGAACTTCACGAGCGCATCGACGCGGGCCAGGAAAGCCGGCTGATCGAACGGGATTTCGGGAAAGAGGATCACGACTGGAATGCCCTGATCGGCCACCAGCCCGCCCGCCGCAGCGATCCAACCCGCATGGCGACCCATGACCTCGATCACGAAGACCTTGGTGGAAGTTGCCGCCATCGAGCGCACGTCCATCGAGGCTTCCAGCGTCGACACCGCCACGTATTTCGCGACGGACCCAAAGCCAGGGCAGCAGTCGGTGATCGGCAGGTCGTTGTCGATGGTCTTGGGCACGTGAATGGCCTGCAGCGGATAGCCCATCGATTGCGACAGTTGGCTCACCTTGAAGCAGGTGTCGGCCGAGTCCCCGCCGCCGTTGTAGAAAAAATAGCCGATGCCGTGCGCCTTGAAGACCTCGATCAACCGCTCGTACTCGCGACGGTTCTTTTCGAGCGACTTGAGCTTGTAGCGGCACGAGCCGAAGGCGCCGGACGGCGTGGAGCGCAGCGCCGCGATCGCCTCCGCCGACTCGCGGCTGGTGTCGATCAGGTCTTCGGCCAGTGCGCCGAGGATGCCATTGCGGCCCGCGTAAACGGTGCCGATGCGGTCGGGATGGCGGCGCGCGGTCTCGATCACGCCGCAGGCGGAGGCGTTGATGACCGATGTGACGCCGCCGGACTGGGCGTAGAAGGCGTTGAGAGCGGGCATTGCGGCATTCTCCTGCAGCACCCGCCAGCGCGCCAGTGGCCCGTCAGCGTCCGGGCAGTCCCATCGATCGCGTGATCACCTCTTTCATGATCTCGTTCGTGCCGCCGTAAATGCGTTGCACCCGCGCATCGGCGTAGGCGCGCGTGACCGCGTATTCCCACATGAAGCCATAGCCGCCATGCAACTGCACGCATTCATCGGCGACCTTGCATTGAAGATCGCTGGTCCAGTACTTGGCCATGCTCGCGGTCGCGGTGTCGAGCTTTTCCTGCATGAGCAATTCGATGCACTTGTCGACGAAGACTTGTGCGACCTGCACTTCGGTTTGCAATTCCGCCAGCGTGTAGCGCGTGTTCTGGTAGGCGCCCACCGGCTGGCCGAAGACCTTGCGTTCCTTCACGTAGGCCACCGTCTGATCAATGACCGATTGCGACGCTGCCACTGCGCTGATGGCGATCTGAAGCCGTTCCCACGGCAACTGCTCCATCAGGCAGACGAAACCGCGGTTCTCCTGGGCGACCCCGCCGAGCAGCGCATCGGCCGGCAAGCGCACGTCGTTGAAGAACAGCTCGGACGTGTCCTGCGCTTTCAGGCCGAGCTTCTTCAGCCGCTTGCCTTTCTCGAAGCCGGGCGTGCCGCGCTCCACCAGGAAGAGGCTCGTGCCCTTGGCGCCGCCGGCCGGATCGGTCTTGGCGACGACGATCACCACGTCGGCGTGCCATCCGTTGGTGATGAAGGTCTTGCTGCCGTTGAGCAGATAGCTGCCGTCCGGCTGCTTCAGCGCGGTCGAGCGCACGGCCTGCAGGTCGCTGCCGGCGGCCGGTTCGCTCATCGCAATCGCGCCGATCATCTCGCCGCTCGCGAGCTTGGGCAGATAGTGCTGCTTCTGCACTTGCGTGCCGTAGCGAAGGATGTAAGGCGCGACGATCTCGCTGTGCAGCCCGTAGCCGATCCCGGTGTAGCCCCGCGCCCAGAGTTCCTCGAACTGGATCACCGAATAGAGCAAGTCGGCGCCCGAGCCGCCGTATTCCTCCGGGAGTGACATGCAGAGAAAGCCGTTGTCGCCGGCCTTGTTCCACACTTGGCGGTCGACGTAGCCCTGCTCTTCCCAGGCTTCGTGAAAAGGAGCGATCTCCTTGTCCATGAAACGGCGAAAGCTGTCGCGGAAAGCCTCGTGGTCGGGCGTGAAGAGTGTGCGTTCGATCATTGCCGTCACTCCTTCTGTCAGCGCTTCTGAAACACCGGTGCGCGCTTCTGCAGGAAAGCCGTCACGCCTTCAGCGAAGCTCGGCTGCCCGATCAGCTCACGCTGGCGCTCGCTCTCGTACTGGAGTTGGTCCGGCAGCGAATGGCGCTCCGACGCCTCGAAAGCCTTGCGTGCTTCGATCACAGCGTGCGCTGGCAAGCGTGCAAGCCGCTGCGCGATCTTCTGGGCTTCGAGCAGCAGCAGGTCGTCTTCGACGCTCGCCCAGATGAGGCCCCATTGCGTGGCAGTCTCGGCGCTCAGCTTTTCGTCCAGCAGTGCCATGCCCATCGCCCGCGCGGGCCCGACGCGCCGAGGGATGAACCACGTGCAGCCCAGGTCCGGCACGATGCCCAGCTTGGGCAAGAACGGCAGGTAGAAATACGCACCGCGCGCTGCGATGACGATGTCGCAAGCAAGCGCCAGCCCCACGCCGGCGCCAGCCGCCGGGCCGTTCACCGCGCAGACCACCGGCACCGGAAGCGAACGCAGTTCCTCGATCAGCGGATTGCTCATCGACTGCATCCATTCGGCGGTCTGGTCGCCGAGCGTCTGCCCATCGGCGGGCGGCCGCATCGTGCTCAGGTCTGCGCCCACGCAGAAAGCCTTGCCCGCGCCGGTCAGCACCACGGCGCGCACCTCGCGGTCATCCCGAACGCGTGCCAGCGAATCCCAAAGCTCGCGTTGCAGCTCGATGGCGACAGGATTCAGCTTGGCCGGAAGGTTGAGCGTGAGCGTGGCGACGCCGTCTTCGACTTCGTAGAGGACGACGCTCATGTCAGAGGCGCTCGACGATGGTGACGTTGGCCATGCCGCCGCCTTCGCACATGGTCTGCAGGCCATAGCGCTTGCCCCGCTGGCCGAGCGCATTCACGAGCGTCGTCATCAGCTTGGTGCCCGATGCGCCCAGCGGATGGCCGAGCGCAATGGCGCCGCCGTTCACGTTCAGCCGTGCCGGGTCAGCGCCCAGCTTCTGCAGCCACGCCAGCGGCACTGGCGCAAATGCTTCGTTGACTTCGAAGAGATCGATATCGTCGATCTTCATGCCGGCCTTGGCGAGCGCTCGCTCGGTCGCGGGAATCGGCGCCTCCAGCATGATGACGGGGTCGTGCCCCATCACGCTCAGGTGATGGATGCGGGCGAGCGGCTTCACGCCCAGTGCCTTCAGGCCTCGCTCGTTGACCACGAGCACGCCGCTTGCGCCGTCGCAGATCTGGCTTGCCGTCGCGGCCGTGCAGCGCCCGCCTTCGGCGATGAGCTTGACGCCGGCGATGCCCTCCAGCGTGGCATCGAAGCGGATGCCTTCGTCGATCGTGTGCATCTCGCCGCTGGTCGAGCCGTCCGCGAGGCGGATCTCGATCGGCACGATCTCGTCCTTGAACACGCCTTCACGCGTGGCCGCAATGGCGCGCTGGTGGCTTTCGAAGGCATAGCGGTCGAGCGCTTCCTTCGAGATGCCGTAGTTCTTCGCGATCATCTCGGCGCCGGTGAACTGGCTGAACTCGATGCCGGGGTAGCGCCGTTGCATCGCCGGGCTCATGTAGGTGCCAAGACCCGCCTTCGCGGGCAGCGCATTGGGCGTGAACATCGGCACGCGCGTCATGCTCTCGACTCCGGCGGCGATCACCGCGTCCATGGTGCCGGACATCACGGCCTGCGCCGCGAAATGCAGCGCTTGCTGCGACGAGCCGCACTGGCGGTCGACGGAAGTGCCCGGCACGGATTCGGGTAGCTTCGATGCCAGCACGACGTTTCGCGCAACATTGGTAGCCTGTTCGCCCACCTGGCTCACGCACCCGAGGATGACGTCCTCCACGGCTGCCGGGTCGATGCCGCTCCTTGCCACCAGTGCGTCGATGACCTGTGCCGCCAGATCGACGGGATGCCAGCCCGCGAGTTTGCCGCCGCGACGGCCACCCGCTGTGCGCGCGGTGGCAACGATGTATGCCTCTGCCATGGAAAGTCCTTCGTCCGAAATGAGAAGGGCCGGCTCAGTATGTCCATGGCCCCGGACGTCGATGGTTCAACGCCGGGTACTTTCGGTCAAGCCGGGGACATCCCGTGTGACCACAGTCGCCAAGGCGACGACGAATGCTGCGAACGCTCCGGGGTCGCGGCGATGGAAAGGCCTTCGGCGCTGAAGCGCACGCACGACGGCTCCAGCGCGGCGACCAGCGCGCGCCGATGCGCATCGCTGCGAAAGCGCTGGCCGCGTTCCAGCACGATGTCGCGCCGGTCGTGGTCGAGCGTGATCCACACCGTGCCGCTCTGGCATTCGATGTCGACGTCGTGCGAGTCGGGCAGGGTGAAGATGGCTCTCTTCGGCAGGCTGAGGCTCAGGCGTTGCGTTGTCATGGGAGCTCCTTGGCATTCGTTGTACGAATGAATATAGTCACCGGCAATACCTCTGTCATACGGTCATTCGGAACTCGTTGCATGCGTCTGGAGAATGCGAAACCACTGTCGGCCGCCGCTGACCTGCCGCCCCTCGAATTGCTCAGGAGCTTCGAGGCGGCGGCGCGCACGCTGAGCTTCACGCAAGCAGCGGGCGAGTTGTTCCTCACGCAGTCGGCCGTCAGCCGACAGATCCAGCAACTCGAAAGCAGCCTCGGCGTGATGCTTTTCGAGCGTCGCCATCGGGCGCTGGCCCTGACCGAGTCGGGCCACGTCTTCCAGCGTGCGGTGGTCGAGAGCCTGGAAAGGCTGCGGGATGCCGCAGCGAGAGTGCGCGAGGTGTCGGTGCTGCGCCAGGTGGCGCTCACCACCACGCCGGGCTTTGCGTCTCTGTGGCTCATTCCGCGTCTCGCGCGCTTCACGGCCGACCATCCACTGGTCGACGTGCGGGTGTCAGCCACGCTCGACGTGCTGGATCTGGAGCGCAGCCGCCTGGACGTCGCTGTGCGCTTCGTCCCGGTCGGGCGCGGCACCGGCCCGACGCTTTTTGAGGAGTCTGTCATGCCCGTGTGTGCGCCGCGCATTGCGGCAGCATTGCGTGCGCCTGGCGATCTCATCGCGCAGACCCTGCTCACCGTCGACCTGCCCAACCATGCCGAGGCGCCCACGGCAGACTGGGAACCCTGGCTCGAAGTGATGGGCCTCACCGATCTGCGCATGAAAAACGCCATGCGCTTCACGCAATACGCCGACGCAGTGGCCGCCGCCGTTGCCGGACAAGGCGTCGTGATCGGCCGCCTCCCATTGCTTCGCGAACTGGTGCGGACGGGGCAGCTGGTAGCCCCTTTCGGCGAGAGTGCCGCGTCGCGCCGGGGCTATTTCATCGAGACTTCGCGCCGAGCGGCTGCCAATCCCGATGCGCAGGACTTTGTACGTTGGCTGCGGGCGGAAGCCGAAGCCGCGCAACGAAGCTGAAGGCCCCGGGGCATTAAAGTCGGGGGCAACGCACCTCCGACGTGCACCGATTCCGTAGACAAGAAATTCCGATGACCTCGACGACCGAAAACGCCCCCGCGCCCACCGCTGCCAAGAGGGGCGGCCGCGAACGGCAGAACACCAACCCCAAGGGATCCCAGCGTCCGCGCAAAGTCAACCCGGTGCTCGAAAAGCTCTTCGAGCTGTATCCAAAGATGTTCGGCGCGCGCTTCCTGCCGCTCAAGCTCGGCGTGTACCAGGATCTGCTGACCCTGCATCCGGACGAGTTCAAGAAGGAAGACCTCAAGATCGCGCTCGGCCTGCACGCACGTTCCACGCGCTATCTGGAGGCGGTAGCCGCCGGCGAGAAGCGGCACGACCTCAACGGCGTGCCGGTGGAGCCCGTTGCCCCGGAGCACGTGCACCACGCGATCCTCGAAGTCTTCAAGCGCCGGCAGGCGCGCACCGAAGAAGACCTGCGCCCCAAGCTGCGCGCCCGCCTGATCGATGCCATCGAATCGTCGGGCCTGACGCGCGAGGAATACATGCTGGTCGTCCGCTCCAACGACGAAACATCGAACGCGGTGCTCGACGAAGCGTTTGCCGAAGTCGGCGCACGAACAGCCAAGCGCGAAGCCCTGCTCCGCGCTTTCGAGGCCAGTGGCCGCACGGTCGCCGAGTTCGCCGAAATGTACGGCATGGATCCGGCCGAGGTCGACCGGACCCTGGCGCGCGCGCGGGCTGGTCGGCCAGCCTGATCAGGCTGCGGCGGCTTTCACCTTCAGGCGCCATGCGTGCAGCAGCGGCTCGGTGTAGCCGCTGGGCTGCTCGATGCCCTTGAACACCAGATCCTGCGCCGCCTTGTAGGCAAACGAGGTGTCGAAGTTGCCGGCCATGTTCTTGTAGAAGGGATCGCCGGCGTTCTGCTGGTCGACCACCGCGGCCATGCGCTGGAAGGTGGCGTCGACCTGCTCGCGCGTCACCACGCCGTGCAGCAGCCAGTTGGCGATGTGCTGGCTTGAAATGCGCAGCGTGGCGCGGTCTTCCATCAGCCCGACGTTGTGGATGTCTGGCACCTTGGAGCAGCCTACGCCCTGATCGATCCAGCGCACGACATAGCCCAGGATGCCCTGCACGTTGTTGTCGAGCTCCTGCTGACGCTCGGCGTCGGTCCAGTTCACCGACGGGGCGACCGGCACCTTCAGCAGGTCATTGAGGATGTTGTCGCGCTCGGCATTAGCGTCGCTCTGTTCCAACTGCTTCTGCACGTCGGCAACGTTGACCTGGTGGTAGTGCAGCGCATGCAGCGTCGCAGCCGTCGGCGAGGGCACCCAGGCGGTGTTGGCGCCGGCCTTGGGATGGCCGATCTTCTGCTCGAGCATCGCGGCCATCAAGTCAGGCATGGCCCACATGCCCTTGCCGATCTGCGCCTTGCCGCGCAGACCGCAGGACAGGCCCACCAGCACGTTGTTCTTTTCGTAAGCCTGGATCCACGGCGTGGATTTCATGTCGCCCTTGCGCAGCATCGGGCCCGCCTGCATGGCCGTATGCATCTCGTCGCCTGTGCGATCGAGGAAGCCGGTGTTGATGAAGGCCACCCGCGAGGCCGCTTCGGCGATGCACGCCTTGAGATTCACGCTGGTGCGGCGCTCCTCGTCCATGATGCCGAGCTTGACCGTGTTGGCCGGCAGGCCGAGCAGTTCTTCGACGCGGCCGAACAACGCGCTCGCGAAAGCCACTTCGGCGGGGCCGTGCATCTTCGGCTTGACGATATAGACGCTGCCCGCGCGCGAATTGCCCTTGCGCTTGAGGTCGACGGTGGCGATGGTCGTGGTGATCACCGCGTCCATGATCCCTTCCGGGATCTCCTTGTCGCCCGCGTACAGGATGGCCGAGTTGGTCATCAGGTGGCCGACATTGCGCACGAACATCAGCGAGCGGCCGTGCAACTTGACCGGCTTGCCGTCGGCGCCCGTGTATTCGCGATCGGGATTGAGGCCGCGCGTGAAGGTCTTTCCGCCCTTGGCAACCTCTTCGGTCAGCGTGCCCTGCAGGATGCCGAGCCAGTTCGAATAGGCGAGCACCTTGTCCTGGGCGTCGACCACGGCGACCGAGTCCTCGAGGTCGAGGATGGTCGAGAGCGCGGCTTCGAGCACCACATCGCTGACACCCGCGGCATCGCTCTTGCCGATGGGCGTGCTGCGATCGATCTGGATGTCCAGGTGAATGCCGTTGTGCTTGAGCAGCACCGAAGTCGGCGCGGCCGCATCGCCCTGGTAGCCGATGAACTGCGACGGGTCCTTGAGGCCGGTGCTGCTGCTCTGCAGCGCGATCACCAGCTTGCCGTGCTCGACCTTGTAGCCGGTTGCGTTCTTGTGCGAGCCGTTTTCGAGCGGCACTGCCTGGTCGAGCACGTTGCGCGCGAATTCGATGACCTTCGCGCCGCGCGTCGGGTTGTAGCCCTTGCCCTTCTCGGCACCACCCGTTTCGGGAATGGCATCGGTGCCGTAGAGCGCGTCGTACAGCGAACCCCAGCGAGCATTTGCCGCGTTGAGCGCATACCGCGCATTCAAAATCGGCACCACGAGCTGCGGGCCGGCCTGCAGCGCGAGTTCGGCGTCGACGTTGGTCGTCGTCGCCTTCACGTCCTTCGGTTGCGGCAGCAGGTAGCCGATCGATTCGAGGAAAGCGCGATAGGCGGGCATGTCCGTGATCGGGCCGGGATGCGCCTTGTGCCACTTGTCCATTTCAGCTTGCAGGCGATCGCGCTCGGCCAGCAGCGCCAGGTTCTTGGGCGCGAATTCGCTGACGATGGCGTCGAAGCCCTTCCAGAAGACGTCGCTCGCCACGCCGGTGGCGGGCAGGACCTTTTCTTCGATGAAGCGATGAAGTTCACTGGCGACCTGAAGGCCGTGGACGTTGGTGCGGGCGGTCATGTTCGTTTCTCCTTGGATGCAGGTGCAGCCGGTGACTTTATTCGATACCTGGTTAGCGAGTAATGACGAAAATCGAGTTTTATCAATGACCAAAATGGAGGTAATCGCCGCAGCGCTGCGACGATCCGGCCTTTGAGAAGTGTCAAACTTCCCATTCATGGAGACAAGAAACGTGACAGTGCCCGATGTGCTCATCAGCGAGGTAGGCCCGCGCGACGGCCTGCAGTCGGTCAAGGCGACCATGCCGACGGCCGACAAGCTGCGCTGGATCGACGCGCTCTATGACGCCGGCTTGCGCGAGATCGAAGTGGCCTCCTTCGTGCCCGCGCGCCTTTTGCCGCAGATGGCCGACGCCGGCGAGGTGGTCCGGCACGCCATCACCTTGCCGGGACTGACGGTGATGGCCCTGGTGCCCAACCGCAGGGGCGCCGAAGCCGCGATCGCTGCCGGGGTGCACAAGCTGACGATGCCTGTTTCGGCCAGCGCCGCGCATTCGCTTGCGAACGTGCGCAAGACGCGCGAGGAGATGGTCGAGGAGGTTCGCGCCATCGCGGACCTGCGCCGCCAGATCGCGCCGCACGTCAAGCTCGAAGCCGGCATATCCACCGCCTTCGGCTGCACGCTGCAGGGCAACGTGCCCGAGGACGAGGTCATCCGCCTCGCGCTCCAGTGCGTCGCCGCGGGCGCCGACGAGTCCGGCCTCTCGGACACCGTGGGTTACGCCAATCCGGCGCAGGTGAGGCGCTTGTTTCGACGATTGCGTGCGGAGCTTGGCGACAAGGCCGGCGCCGCTCACATGCACAACACGCGGGGCCTGGGTCTCGCCAATTGCCTCGCCGCCTACGAAGAGGGCGTTCGCACGTTCGACGCATCGCTCGGAGGCCTCGGCGGATGTCCGTACGCGCCGGGCGCATCGGGTAACGTCGTGACCGAAGACCTCGTCTTCATGTTCGAGGCCATGGGCGTGCGCACCGGCATCGACATCGACAAACTCATCGCGGCGCGCGCGCCGCTCATCGCCGGCCTGCCGGGCGAACCGGTCTACGGCATGACGCCCGAGGCAGGTCTGCCCAAGGGATTCGCGCAACGAAAGCAACGAAAGCAAGGAATGCAAGGAATGCAAGGAACCGCTCATGACTGAATCCACCCCGCTGCCCTACGCCGGCATCCGCGTCGTCGAGTTCACCCACATGGTGATGGGGCCGACTTGCGGAATGCTGCTTGGCGACCTGGGCGCCGAGGTCATCAAGGTCGAGCCGGTCGAGGGCGACAACACGCGGCGGCTGCTGGGCTCCGGCGCGGGCTTCTTTCCGACCTTCAATCGCAACAAGAAGAGCATCGCGCTCGACCTCAAGAAGCCGGAAGGGGTGGAAGCCGCCCTGCGTCTCATCGCGACGGCCGATATCGTCAGCGAGAACTTCAAGCCCGGCACGATGAAGAAGCTGGGGCTGGACTACGAGAGCGTTCGCAAGCTCAACCCGCGCCTCATCTACGTGAGCCACAAGGGCTTCCTGCCCGGCCCGTACGACCATCGGACTGCCCTGGACGAAGTCGTGCAGATGATGGGCGGGCTCGCCTACATGACGGGCCGTTCGGGTGACCCGCTGCGTGCCGGCACGAGCGTGAACGACATCATGGGCGGCATGTTCGGCGCCATCGGCGCGATGGCGGCCTTGCGTCAGCGAGAGCGCACCGGCGAAGGCTCCGAAGTGCAGTCGGCATTGTTCGAGAACAACATCTTCCTCGTCGCGCAGCACATGATGCAGTTCGCCGCCACGGGCAAGGCCGCCGACCCGATGCCGAGCCGCATCTCTGCCTGGGGCGTGTACGACGTCTTCACCGTGAAGGACGGCGAGCAGATCTTTCTCGCGGCAGTGAGCGACAAGCAATGGGCGATCTTCTGCAAGGCCTTCGGGCTCGACGAGATGCTGGCCGATCCGCGCCTGAAGACCAACAACGACCGCGTGCTGGCGCGTGAATGGATGATGCCGATCCTGCGCTCGCACCTGGCCAATCACAGCGCGGCCGAGCTGAGCGCCGTGTTCGAGAAGAACGAACTGCCCTTTGCGCCGATCACGAAGCCGCAAGAGCTCTTCGACGATCCGCACCTCAACGCAACCGGCGGCCTCGCGCCGGTCCGCATGAACGACGGCAGCGAGTCGAAGGTGCCGCTGATGCCCTTCACGCTAGGCGGCGAACGTCCGGGAATTCGCCTGCAGCCCCCGCTGCTCGGCGAGCACACGAGCGCGTTGCTCAAGGAAGTGGGTTACAGCGACGCGCAGATCGCCGGGCTCAAGGCGCAGAACATCGCCGCCGGAGACTGAACCGTCAGGCGAGGTCTTTATTCGATGTCTTCATGGAGACAAAGGATGTTGCCTTCAGGGTCCTCGAACCACGCCGCCTTTTCGGAACCGAGCACGCAGACATGCTCGACTGTCTTGAGCCCCGGCAGGTCGTAGTCGGCAAAGCGAACGCCGCGCTCCTTCAGTGCGGCGACGGATTCGCCGATGTGGGTCACCCGAAAGCTCAACGCGGTGTGCTCGGCCTTGGTGCCCTCTGGCTTCGGAAAAAGTGCCAGTTCAGTCCCGCCGCACAGGTAGATGAACTTGCCGTCGGGTTTCGCGCCGAGCGGCTCCAGGCCTAGAGCGTCTTCGTAAAAACGTCGCGCCCGAGCGAGGTCCTTCACGGGCAGCATGCAAGTGACGTGGCTGGAGGCAAGTGGGCTCATGGTGAACGCTCCGCACAGTTCTCGACCCTCGTTGTAGGCCCTTCGCGCCGGCTTCGCCATGCGAAAGAAGGCCTAGGCCCATCGGTCGATGCTTTCTCACCGGGAGCCGGGGACCAGCAGAGTCAGCGCCAACCCTGCAAGCGCGCAGATGCCGAGCAGCGGCATCACGCCGAGCTTGAGCCGGAAGAGTGCAACGAGCGCCAAGGCTGCAATCACGGCCGAGGACACATCGAAGCTCCCGCCAAAGCCTCTGGGCCAAAACACGTGGTACGCGAAGAACAGCGCCAGATTCAGGATCACGCCCACCACCGCCGCTGTGATCGCCGACAGCGGTGCGGTAAAGCCGAGCTTTCCATGGGTGGCCTCGACCAGCGGCCCGCCGACGAGGATGAAGATGAACGACGGAAGAAAGGTAAAGAAGGTCACCACGGTCGCGGCCAACGCGCCGCCCAGGAACACAGCATCCGGGCCCAGCACGCGATGCGTCCAACCGCCCACGAATCCGACGAACGCCACCACCATGATCAGAGGTCCGGGCGTTGTTTCGCCCAGCGCGAGCCCGTCGATCATCTGCGTCCCGGAGAGCCAGTGATGCTGTTCGACTGCGCCCTGGTAGACGTAGGGCAGCACGGCGTAGGCACCTCCGAAGGTCAGCAGGGCCGCCTTGGTGAAGAACCATGCCAGCTGAGTGAGCGTCGCTTGCACGCCCTGTGCGGCGATGAGTGCGCCCATCGCCGCGAGCCAAAGTCCGATGCCCGCAGTCAGCAGCCTTGCCAGGTGGCGGCGCGAGAACCGCGCATGCGCAGGCGGCGGCGTGTCGTCGTCGATCAGCGCGCGGCCATAGCTCTTCTGTTCGCTCCCATGGCCGCCGCCGAGCGCAAACACCCCCGGCGCCCGGCGTGCGCCGAAGTGGCCGATCAACCCGGCCGCGGCGACGATGGCCGGGAAAGGTGTGTCGAAGACAAAGATCGCGATGAAAGCCGCCGCTGCGATGCCCCACATCCACGCGTTCTTCAGCGCCCGGGTACCGATGCGGTGCGCAGCATGAAGAACGATGGCTGTCACCGCCGGCTTGATCCCGTAGAAGATGCCCGCCACGATCGGCACGTTGCCGAATCGAAGGTAGATCCACGACAGCCCGATCAGGATAAACAGCGACGGCAGGACGAACAGGGCGCCAGCGACGATGCCGCCCCAGGTGCGATGCATCAGCCAGCCGATGTACGTCGCCAATTGCTGGGCCTCGGGGCCGGGAAGCAGCATGCAGTAGTTGAGCGCATGCAGAAAGCGCTTCTCGCTGATCCAGCGCCTGCGCTCCACCAACTCGGTGTGCATGATGGCTATTTGCCCGGCCGGTCCGCCAAAGCTGATGAATCCGAGCTTGAGCCAGAACCTGAAAGCCTCCGCGAAGCTGACGGGGGCTGGCGCATCGCGCGTCGAGGAAAGAGGCTGCATGCGCCGAGCCTAAGCGACATAGCTGACGGCAAGGCATTGAAGGCATCATTGGCGCCTGCCATGGACCGACTCAAGCAACTCGAATCCTTCGTCTCGATCGCAACGCGCGGAAGCCTCACGGCAGCGGCCAAGGCGGAGGGGGTCGCGCCAGCCATCATCGGTCGCCGCCTCGATGCGCTCGAAGAGCGCCTGGGCGTGAAGCTGCTGGTGCGCACCACTCGGCGCATCTCGCTCACTCACGAGGGGAGCGCCTTCCTGGAAGACTGCCAGCGCCTGCTGGTCGAACTCGCGAACGCGGAGGCCAGCGTCAGTGCGGGCGGCGTGAAGGCCAGCGGCCATCTGCGGGTGACTGCGCCTGCGGGCTTCGGGCGGCGGCACGTGGCGCCGCTGGTGCCGCGATTTCATGAACTGCATCCGGAAGTGACCATCTCGCTGAACCTGAGCGACCGCGTGGTCGACATGGCCGGGGAGAGCTTCGACTGTGCGGTGCGCGTCGGCGATCTCCCCGATTCATCGCTGGTCAGCCTGCGCCTTGCCGACAATCGTCGCCGCTGCGTCGCGACGCCAGAATTCGTGCGCCGGCATGGCGCGCCTCGCCATCCTGGCGAACTGGTGCGCTTTGCGTGCCTCAGCCTGTCGAGCGACGCATCGCAGACTCGCGGGTGGGCGTTTCGCGTACCGACCGACGGCGGGGAGCACGAGGTGATCCACCTCAAGCCAACCGGGCCGCTCGATTGCTCCGACGGTCAGGTACTTCATGACTGGTGCCTGGCCGGCCACGGCATTGCGTGGCGCAGCACCTGGGAAGTCGAGGCGGAAATAGATGCTGGACTGCTCGTGCCGCTGCTCGACGAATATGCCGCTCCGCCGAATGGCATCTATGCGGTCTTTCCGCAGCGCAAGCATCTGCCGTTGCGGGTTCGGCTCTGGCTCGATTTTTTGAAGGCGCAATATGCGCGGCCGGAGTTCTGGGGCGGCACAATCGCACCGCCGTCGACAACCGAGGAACCCCACCGATGACGCTTGAAGCGATCCTTGCATACCTGCATCTCCTGGCCATTCTCACGATGGTCGTTTTCATCGCGAGCGAGGCTGCGCTCTGCCGCGTGGAGTGGCTCAACGCCGCTGTCGTGGAGCGACTCGCCAAGGTCGACATGATCTATGGCATTGCCGCCATCAGCGTGCTCGCCACCGGCGTCGCGCGCACCTTGTGGGGCATCAAGGGCACCGCGTGGTACTGGACCAATCCGCTCCTGCACGTGAAGCTCGCGCTCTTCATCATCGTGGGCGCAATCTCCATCTTCCCGACCCTCACCTACTTCCGCTGGCGCAAAACCCTGCGCTCCAGCGGCTCGCTACCCGCAGAGGCCGACATCCGCAAGACTCGCAAACTCGTGATGATCCAGGCGCACATCATCGCCGTCATCCCCCTCGTCGCAGTCTTCTTCGCCCGCGGCTTCGCCGCAAGATCCTAGGCTCGCACAGGCCGTCCGCCGCTGAGCCCAATCCGTGGAACACCGCGGAACCGGCTTCGCCGGGCCGCCGGTGTTGCCCCCAGCAGGGGGGTGGAGAGCGACACGAAGTGCGCGAGCCTGGGGGGTTAAGTGTTTTCACACTTTTTCATGAAGCTGTTCTTGGCCGCCCCAGCCAGCGCCTTGCCATTCTTGTCGATCGCCTTCGCCGCGCAACTCGACTCCACGGCTGCCTTCGCGTCTTTTTGGCACTTCTTGACGAAACTCGTCTTGGCGGCGCCGTTCAGCTTCTTGTCCGCAGCCTGAGCATCACAAGTGGATTGCGCATGCGCGGCGCCGAAGGACAGCGATGCGCCCAGAGCCAGCAGGGAAAGGAGTTTTTTCATGGTGTTTGGAATCCTTGACGACAGGTTGTGACTGGTTCCCCCACCCCGGGGCTGTCCACTCTAACGGGCGACCTTCACGGTTGGATGACCTTCATTGACGAACGTGACGTATCCCGGTTTTGCCCCCGGTAAAATCCCGCGATGCTATTGGTCAAACAGGAGCTGCTCGCGGCGCTCGCGAACACGCTCGAATCCCTCTCGCCCGGCGCCGGCAACAAAGCCGCGTTCGAGTCACCCAAGGTCGCCGCACATGGCGATTTCGCCAGCACAGCCGCCATGCAGCTCGCCAAGCCGCTCCAGCGCAAGCCGCGCGAGCTGGCCGAAGAACTCAGCGCCGCATTGCTGGCGACGCCGGCCTTCACCCAGTGGGTGGAGTCGATCGAAATCGCCGGCCCTGGTTTCCTCAACATCCGCCTCAAGACGGCCGCCAAGCAACAGGTGGTGCGCGAAGTACTGAATTCGGGCGATGCTTTCGGTAGCCAGCCCGCTGGTGGAGAACGCGTCCTCGTCGAATTCGTTTCGGCAAACCCGACCGGCCCTCTGCATGTGGGCCATGGGCGCCAGGCCGCACTGGGGGACGCCATCTGCAACCTGCTTGCAACGCAGGGCCAGAGCGTCTATCGCGAGTTCTATTACAACGATGCCGGCGTGCAGATCCAGACGCTTGCGACCAGCACGCAATTGCGCGCCAAGGGGCTCAAGCCGGGCGAACCGGGATGGCCCGAGCAGGCCTACAACGGCGAATACATCGCCGATATCGCCGAGGATTTCAAGGCGAAGAAAACGGTCCGCTCGGACGACCGCGAATACACCGCCAGCGGCGACGTCGAAGACATCGACTCGATCCGCCAGTTTGCCGTTGCCTACCTGCGCCATGAACAGGACTTGGACCTGAAGGCTTTCCAGGTGAAGTTCGACAACTACTACCTGGAGTCCAGCCTCTACACGAGCGGGCGCGTCGAGGCGACGGTAAAGAAGCTCATCGAAGCCGGCAAGACCTACGAGCAGGACGGCGCGTTGTGGCTCAAGTCGACCGACTACGGCGACGACAAGGACCGCGTCATGCGCAAGGGCGACGGCACCTACACCTACTTCGTGCCCGACGTGGCCTATCACATCGCCAAGTGGGAGCGCGGCTTCCACAAGGTCGTCAACATCCAGGGCACCGACCACCACGGCACGATCGCGCGCGTGCGCGCCGGCCTGCAAGCAGCGGGCGTCGGTATCCCGGCCGGCTACCCGGACTACGTCCTGCACACCATGGTGCGCGTGATGCGGGGCGGCGAAGAGGTCAAGATCAGCAAACGGGCGGGCAGCTACGTCACGCTGCGCGACCTGATCGAATGGACCAGCACCGACGCCGTGCGCTTCTTCCTTCTGAGCCGCAAGCCCGATACCGAATACACCTTCGACATCGATCTCGCGCTGGCGCAGAACAACGACAACCCCGTCTACTACGTGCAGTACGCGCATGCGCGCATCTGCTCGGTGCTGGCGGGCTGGGGCGGTGACGTCGGCACACTGAACGACGTCGACCTCTCGCCGTTGCAGAGCGCTGCCTCGCAGGCGCTGCTGCTGCAGATCGCCAAATATCCAACCATGCTCACGGCAGCGGCCAAGGATTTTGCGCCGCACGACGTGACCTTCTATCTGCGCGAACTGGCCGCGACCTATCACAGCTATTACGACGCCGAGCGCATTCTGGTCGACGAAGAGCCCGTGAAGCTGGCGCGCCTGGCCCTCGTCGCCGCGACCGCACAGGTGCTGCACAATGGCCTCGCTGTTCTCGGCGTGAGCGCGCCGAGGAAGATGTGATTTGACTTCCACCATGAATAAAAGACAAAGCGGCAATATCGTCATCGGCCTGATCATCGGCCTCGTGCTCGGGCTCGGTGTGGCGCTGGGCATCGCGGTCTATGTGACCAAGGTGCCGATTCCGTTCATGACGAAAACCCAGCGCAGCGGCCCCGAGCAGGACGAGGCCGAGGCGCGCAAGAACCGCGATTGGGATCCGAATGCGCCGCTGGCAGGCAAGTCGGCGCCGGCCGCCCGTCCACCGGCCGCGCCAGCCAATGCCGCCGCGACGCCATCCCAGCCGGCCACCGTCGGCCCGTTGAATCCGCCGAGCTCGGCGCCCGTTCCCGTGGTGGTGGCGCCGGCAACGCCGGCGCGTCCCCCGCGCACCGCACCCGTGCCAGCCGAGGCGAATGCAACGCCGTCCAGCGACCCCCTCGGTGATCTGGCCCGCGCCCGATCGGGCATCGGGGCATCGAGCACCACTGCGAGCGCTAGCGCGAATTCGTCGGGCGCCAGCGCCGATCCCTTTGTCTATTTCGTCCAGGCCGGCGCCTACCGCACGCCGGAAGATGCCGAAGCCCAACGCGCCAAACTGTCGCTGATGGGTGTCGAGGCCCGCGTGACCGAGCGCGAGCAAGCGGGGCGCACCGTTTACCGTGTGCGTGCGGGTCCATTCAACAAGAAAGACGACGCCGATCGGCTCAAGGAGCGGCTGGACAGCGGCGGTCTCGAGTCCGCCCTGGTTCGCGTCCAACGTTGAGCTTTGCCAACCTTCACTTCGCGCTCCGGGAACTCCACCCGGAGGCCGGGCTCTTTCAGCCGCATAGGAGAATTCATATATGAAACGTCGTGACTTTTCGCTGGCCGCAGCTTCGCTGGGTCTTCTTCCGCTGGCCGCACCTTCGCACGCTCAGCAGCAACCTCCCAAAGCTGGCAAGGACTACATTGTCCTGGGCAAGCCTGCGCCGGTCGACACGCCGGCTGGCAAGGTCGAAGTGATCGAATTCTTCTCGTACAACTGCCCGCATTGCGCAGCGTTCGAGCCCCAACTGGAAGCATGGGCCAAGAAGCTGCCCGCGAACGTTGCTTTCAAGCGCGTGCCCGTGCCTTTCGTCGGCAACGACACCGAAGCCAAGCAGCGCCTGTACTACACGCTGGAAGCCATGGGCAAGGTGGACGAATTCCAGCCGGTGCTCTTCGATGCCATCCACAAGCAGCGGCAGCCGATCTTCGGCGATGCGGCCATCCTCGCTTGGGCAGAAAAGCAGCAAGGCCTGGATGCCAAGAAGTTCGCCGAACTGTTCAAGTCTTTCTCGGTGGTCGGCAAAGCCAAGCGCGCCGCCCAACTCACGAACGACTATCAGGTGGCCGGAGTACCCGCATTCGGCGTGGCCGGGCGCTGGTATGTTGACGGTGAAACAGCCGGTTCGATGGAGCGCGCACTGCAGGTCGTGGATTCGCTGGTTGCCGAAGCCCGCAAGGGCTGACAAGGTCGGGCCGGCCCGACTTCCTTCCCCCGAAAGGCCCGCTTTGGCGGGCTTTTTCGCTAGGCCTGCACGGCCGCGCCAACCCGGGGGCATACAATCACAGAGCAAGTTTCGTGCCTCTATGCAATCCCCCCTTACCTTCATCCCTATTCGTCGTTCAGGTCGCGCGCTGTTGCTGGCGCTGGTCTTCACCGGCATCGCATCGTTTGCGCAAGCCGAGCAGGCCGACCGCGCCAAGCCCATGAACATCGAGGCCGACTCGATGCGCTATGACGATCTCAAGCAGACCAGCGTGTTCACAGGCAACGTGGTGGTCACCAAGGGCACTATCCTCATCCGCGGCGACCGCATCGACGTCCGCCAGGACCCGGAAGGCTACCAATATGGCGTGGTCACCGGCGCACCAGGAAAACTTGCGTACTACAAGCAAAAGCGCGATGCCGGTACGGACGAGTGGATCGAAGGCCAGGGCGAAACCATCGAATACGACAGCCGCGCCGACAACGTGAAGTTCATCCGCCAGGCCGTCATGCGCCGGCTGATCGGCGCGACCGTCAACGACGAAAGCAGCGGCCCGATGATCGTCTACGACCAGAGCAACGACACGTTCACCGTCAACGGATCATCCGTGCCTCCGAATGCCGGCGTGGCCACTCAGCCCGGCGGACGCGTCCGAGCCATCCTGACGCCCAAGGCCGCCGCGGCCCCAGCGCCTGCCGCTGGCGGCAAGCCGGCGCCCGCCGCGGCCGCCAAGCCCGCCGAGGGCAGGGGCCTGCGGTCCACCACCATCTTGGGCGGAGAGGCAAAGAAGTGATCGAGACCGCTGGCATGAGCACGGGCGCTGATATGGCGGGAAGCCGCCTGGAGGCGCGCGGCCTGCAAAAAAGCTACGGCAGCCGTACTGTCGTCAAGGACGTCTCGCTGGGCGTGCAAAAGGGCGAAGTCGTCGGCTTGCTTGGCCCCAACGGCGCCGGCAAGACGACGTCTTTCTACATGATCGTCGGCCTCGTTCGCGCAGATGCCGGCGAGATCACCATCGACGGCGAGCCCATCGCCCACATGCCCATCCACCGCCGCGCGCGCATGGGGCTCAGCTACCTGCCGCAGGAAGCATCGATCTTTCGCAAGCTCACGGTCGAGGAAAACGTCCGGGCCGTGCTCGAACTGCAGTACGAGCCCGATTCCCAGGGGCGGCTGGCGCCCCTGAGTAAGCAACGCATCGAGGAGCACCTGGCCGAACTGCTGGCCGATCTGCGCGTCGACCATCTGCGCGATTCGCCTGCGCTGGCCCTGTCCGGCGGTGAGCGCCGTCGCGTCGAGATCGCCCGCGCCCTGGCCACGCAGCCGCGCTTCATCCTGCTCGACGAACCGTTCGCGGGGATCGACCCCATCGCCGTGATCGAGATCCAGCGGATCATCAGTTTCCTGAAAGAGCGTGGCATCGGTGTGCTGATCACCGACCACAACGTCCGTGAAACGCTGGGCATCTGCGATCACGCTTTCATCATCAGCGATGGGCACGTGCTCGCCCAAGGCACGCCCTCGGAAATCGTCGACAACGCCGAGGTGCGGCGCGTCTACCTCGGTGAGCATTTCAGGATGTGACCATGTTGCTCCCCCTCTGGCTACGCACTTCGTGCTCCGTACAGGCGAGGGCTAACGGTTTCCTATGAAGCAGGGTCTCTCGCTGCGTGTTTCGCAGCACCTCGCGTTGACGCCCCAACTGCAGCAGTCGATCCGTCTGCTTCAGCTCTCCACGCTCGAGCTTTCGCAGGAAGTCGAGCAGATGCTGGACGACAACCCATTCCTGGAGCGCACCGCCGAGGAAGCTGCGCGCGAGGAATTCGGCCTGGATGCCGCTGACGCACCCGTTCGGGACGACGACCGGATGGCCGAGGGTGAGGGTGAAGGCGACTTCGTGGCGGGTCCATCCAGCTCGACGGCGGAATCTACAACCACGTCCAGCGCCGACACCGAGGCTGCCACCGGCGAAGGTACCGACAGCGAACCCGACTGGGAGGGCGACGGCACCACCGATCTCGCGCCGGACGACAGCGAATGGGGTGGCGATGCGCCGGCCCGTGCCAACAACCTCGGCGACGACGAGCGCACCGACGCGACCGAACTCGCGCGCAGCCAAGAGTCCCTCCAGTCGTTTCTGCATCGTCAGGCGCTGGGACTTCGGCTGACGGATACCGACCGTGCGGCGCTGCGCTTTCTGATCGAATCCCTCAACGACGACGGATACCTCGAAGACTCGCTCCCCGCGCTCGCGTCCGGCCTTGCCGGCGACGACAACGACCAGTTCGACGACCTCGTGCATCACTTCCAGGTCGCGCTCGGCCTGCTGCAGAGCCTGGAGCCGGTGGGCGTCGGCGCGCGCAGCCTTGGGGAGTGCCTCAGCATCCAGTTGCGCGCACTGGCGAGCGAGGACGAAAGCGAAGAAGAAGCGCAGATCCGCAAGACTGCCATCGCCGTCTGCAAGCAGCCGATGGAATTGCTGGCACGGCGTGACATCAAGCGCCTCGTCACGCTCACGCGAAGCAACGAGAACGAAGTCCGCGGCGCGCTGCAACTCATCGCCAAGCTCGAGCCCAAGCCCGGCCGCCGCTTCGTCGACGTGGAGCGCAACGTGGTCATTCCGGACGTGATCGTTTCGCGCGTCGGCAACGGCACGAACACCAAGTTCCGCGTGATGCTCAACCCCGAAGTCATGCCGCGCCTGCGCGTGCACGACATCTATGCCAGCGCGCTCAAGCAGCACAAGGGCGAAGGCAGCCAGGCCCTGTCGCAGCGCCTGCAGGAGGCGCGGTGGTTCATCAAGAACATCCAGCAGCGTTTCGACACCATCTTGCGCGTGTCCAATGCGATCGTCGAGCGGCAAAAAAGCTTCTTCGTCCATGGCGAACTCGCGATGCGTCCACTGGTGCTTCGCGAGATCGCCGACGAACTGGGCCTGCACGAATCAACCATCAGCCGCGTGACCACGGCCAAGTACATGGCCACGCCCTACGGCACCGTGGAGCTCAAGTATTTCTTCGGCTCGGCACTTGGTACTGAAACCGGCGGCAACGCCTCCAGCACGGCAGTTCGGGCGCTGATCAAACAGTTCGTGAGTGCGGAGGACCTCAAGAAGCCGCTGTCGGACAGCCAGATTTCCGAAATGCTCAAGGAGCAGGGCATCGAGTGCGCTCGCCGCACCGTCGCGAAGTATCGCGAGGCCCTGCGCATCGCGCCGGCCAATCTGCGCAAGGCGCTCTAGGGGACCGGATCGCGCTGCGCACGCAGCAGCAGCGTGCGCAGCGCTGAAGTCTGCACAGGCTTGCGCAGCGCCTGCCAACCGCGCTCGCGGGCCAGTTCAAGCGTGGCGTCGTCGATGTCTGCCGAAATCAATGCAATCGCGAGGCGCGGATTTCGCCGTTGCAGCTCCTGGGCGAGCGCGATGCCGTCGAGCTCGCCGGGCAACCGGATGTCGCACAGGGCGATTTCGAAATCGGGGAGGTAGGGCAGCGCCAATGCTTCCGCCGCGCAGGCGCAGACATATGGACGCGCACCCCATAGACGCAGCAGCGCCGCCACGCTGTCGGCCACCACGGCGTTGTCCTCGACCACGAGCACTGCGAGGCCCGGCCGCAGTGTGGCCGGGGTGGCGGCGGCATCGGCGGCCAGACCCATCGACGACGCCACTGGCGTGCCTTCTGGCGCGACCGGCAATTCGAAGCCGAACACGGATCCGCGCCCAGGCGCCGAACGCAGCGTGACCTGGACGCCCAGCCGATCGGCAAGCCGCCGCACGATGGCGAGCCCCAGACCATGGCCGCGCTGCAGGTTGCGCTCGATGTTGCCGACCTGTTCGAAATCACCGAACACGCGCTCCTGCGCTTCCGGCGCAATGCCGATTCCGGCGTCTCGCACCTCGATGCGCCACCCTCCAGGCCGCCGCCGGCAGGCCAGCAGCACGCGTCCTCTCGGCGTGAACTTCAGCGCGTTGTCGACCAGGTTTCCAAGGATGCGCCGCAGCGCCACGGCGTCGGTCCAGACCAGCACATTGGCGGGGCACCGCACACGAACGCGACCGCTGCCCGCTTGGCGTGCCAAGTCATTCAGCAGCGGCGCCAGCGCCACGGCAACCGGCGCGATCGGATCCACCGCGGCCTCGATGCGCCCGATCTCGAGCAACTGATTGGTCAAGCCTTCCAGCGCCTGCTGCGCCCGCGACAGCGCAGCGACGGTGTTCTGCACCGTCGATCGATCTTCGCCGACATCCAACTGGTGCCGGAGCACCTCGGCTTGGAGACCCATCGCCATGACCGGCTGGCGCAAATCATGATTGGCCGCCGAGAAGAAGCGCAAGCGCTCGGCCTGCGCCTGTTGAGATTCGCGCAGCCCCGCCAGTGCCTGCGCGCGCAGTGCGCTTTCGTTGTGGCGCAGGCCGATGTTTTCCTCGAGCTGCCGCGCACGCTCGGCCACCAGGCGCCAGACCATGGCGAGCAGGCCGATACCCAGCAGTGCCAGCACCATCATGGACGGCGCGCCGAATGCCAGGCCCATGACGATCACCGGCGCCAACAGCAAGGTGATCGCCAATTGCATGGCAGGCGTGTAGTACGAGACCGAAAACACCGACGACAGCGTCATCGCCATGACCACCAGACCGATCATCAGCTGCGAGGTGGCATCGGCACGATCGAAGAGCAGCACGCCCGCCGCGCCGTGGGCGCCCTCATGCACCGCGATGCGCAGGGTGTGCAGGCGCAAGGCCGGCCGGATGTTCTCCGGCGTGAGCGGATCCGGCAGCCGTTGCGGAAAGAAGCCGCGATACGCGGTGGTGGCCGCGATCATCGCGATCCAGATGGCCGCATGCTGCACCGAGTACTGCCATGCGAAAAGGGCTGCCACGCCGCAGTCGAGCAGAAACTGCACGAGCAGCACCGGCCCGCTCGGCTGGGTGCTGAGCCGCAGAACCTCGCAATGCACAGCGAACCGATCGGCTGTGGAAGCCTCTGCGACGGCTGTGGTGGGCAAGGAACTCATCGGCGGCCCACTATAGAGCAGCATCGAGACAAGGCGACAATCGGGCCGTGAATGATCTTTCGCTTTTTCTTCCCTGCGCCGCCGGCGTCGAGGATTTCCTTGCACAGGAAGTGCATGCGCTGACCGGCCGCGTCGGCCAGGACCTCCTGACGCTGCGCGGCGGCGTGCGGGTGCGAGCCGACTGGCGCGACGCCTTGAAGCTCAATCTCCACAGCCGTCTGGCGCAGCGCGTGCTGATCGAGCTGGCCCATGCGCCTTATCGCAGCGAGAACGACCTTTACGCCATCGCGAACGGCGTGGCTTGGGAAATCTGGTTCACCCCGAAGCAGACCTTCAAGATTGAGACCACGGCCCAGCACAGCCCGTTGCAGAGCCTGAACTTCGCCACCCTGCGCATCAAGGACGCCATTGCCGACCGCTTTCGGGCCAAGGCAGGCGGCGTGCGGCCGAGCATCGAAACCCAGTGGCCCGACAGCCGAGTGTTCGCGCACCTGACCACCGACGATTGCACCCTCTACATCGACACCTCCGGCGAGCCGCTCTTCAAACGCGGCTGGCGGCAGGACAAGGGCGATGCGCCTCTCAAGGAAACGCTTGCGGCAGCCATGCTGGCTGCCAGCGGCTGGTGGAACCCCGAAACCGGCGCGGTGTCGACCCAGCCCCTGTACGACCCCTGCTGCGGCAGCGGAACCATCGCTATCGAGGCGGCGCAGATTGCGTCCGGCATCGCCGCGGGCTCGCTGCGGCGGTTCGGCTTCGAAAAGCTGCTGCCTTTTCAGGCCCACGTCTGGGCCGCCCTCAAAGCCGAGGCGGCGCCGAAGGAGCCGAAGCAGGCGCCCGCCGTTTTTGGCTCCGACGTCTCGCACCGCATGGTGGACTTCGCCGAACGCAATGCCGAGCGTGCCGGCGTCGCGCAAGCCATTCAGTTCCGCGGCGGTGACGCTTTGCAGCGAATGCCGCCCGCCGAATCTGGCGTGATCGTGCTGAACCCGCCTTACGGTGAACGCATCGAAGTCGGCGGCGTATCGCGCGGCCGCGAACAGGCGCAGACCGAAGACGGCGGACAGTTCTTCAGTCAACTGGCCACCCACTGGAAAAAGAACTTCGCAGGCTGGACCGCCTGGGTGCTCACGCCCGATCTCCAATTGCCCAAGCGCATGCGGCTCAAGGAATCGCGCCGCGTGCCGATGTGGAACGGTCCCATCGAATGCCGTTTGTTCCGATTCGACATGGTTGCGGGCTCGGCCCGCGCACGGCCTGCGCCGGAGCCGCCTGCCAAGGATTAGCGGCTGGGACAGAATGGCGCCCACGTCATTCCGTCAACCAAGTCCCAAGTCACATCGCACCATGACAGACCTGTCCGCTTTCCCCATCACCAAGAAATGGCCCGCGCAGCATCCCGAGCGGCTTCAGCTCTATTCGCTGCCCACGCCCAACGGCGTGAAGGTGTCCATTGCGCTGGAAGAAACCGGCCTGCCGTATGAGCCCCATCTGGTCAGCTTCGAGAAGCAGGACCAGATGTCGCCGGAATTCCTCTCGCTCAATCCCAACAACAAGATCCCGGCCATCATCGATCCGAATGGCCCCGGTGGAAAGCCGCTCGCATTGTTCGAATCCGGCGCCATCCTCATCTACATCGCTGACAAGACCGGCAAGCTGCTCCCGAAGGACCCGGCTGCGCGCTATGAGGCCATCCAGTGGCTCATGTTCCAGATGGGCGGCATCGGTCCCATGTTCGGCCAGCTCGGCTTCTTCAACAAGTTTGCCGGCAAGGCCTATGAAGACAAGCGGCCGCGTGACCGCTATGTCGAAGAGTCCAAGCGCCTGCTGCGCGTGCTGAACCAGCGCCTGGAGGGCCGCGCCTGGCTCATGGGCGACGACTACACCATTGCCGACATCGCGACCTTCCCGTGGGTGCGCAATCTCGTCGGCTTTTATGAGGCAGGCGACCTCGTCGGGATCTCCGACTTCCCGCACGTGACGCGCGCGCTGGAGGCTTTCGTCGCCCGGCCGGCGGTCGTTGCCGGCCTGGGAATCCCGCGCCGCGATTGAGCCCGCTTGTGCCGCCTTCAGCGCCCATCGGCAGCGTCGTCCTCGACACCAACATCGTGTTGGACCTGCTGGTGTTCGATGATCCTGCACGCGCCCCGCTCGAAGCCGCGCTCCAGGCCGGAGGACTGTGCTGGCTTGCCACCGCAGACATGCGCGGCGAGCTCGCGCGAGTGCTCGGCTATCCGCTGATCGCGAACCGGCTGGCCTCGCAGGGTCGCGAAGCCTCGGAGGTGCTCGCCGCCTTCGATGCGCGTTGCCGAATGGTCGATGGCACGCCGACGCGGGCGCCATGTGTCTGCAGCGATCCGGACGACCAGATGTTCATCGACCTTGCTGTGGCGCATCGCGCACGGCTCTTGAGCAAGGACCGGGCGGTACTTTCAATGCGCAAGCGGCTGGCGGCTCTTGGCGTCGAGGTCGATCGGGCTTAACTTTCAGGTTTTGAATTTGTGTGCCGGAATGCGGCATCCGGTGGTACACCCCTTTCTTGCGCTCAACACGCAATGGCGTGCCGAGCGCGACAACCGGAAGCGAACCGTTCATCATCAAGGAGTCCATGACCATGGCAGATCTGAAAAACGCGAAGGATGCAAAGAAGCGGCGGCTGGCGCCCCTGAAGACACCGAGTCCCTTGGGCGCCGAGGCAGTCCGCGACATCTCGGCGGAGCTCAATGTGCTTCTTGCCGATACCTTCGCGCTGTATTTGAAGACCAAGAACTTCCACTGGCACATGTCCGGTCCGTACTTCCGCGACTACCACCTGCTGCTGGACGATCAGGCCGATCAGATCTACGCCACCATCGACCCCATCGCCGAACGCGTGCGCAAGCTCGGCGGCACTACGCTGCGCTCCACAGGGCAGATCACGCGCCTGCAACGCATCGCCGACAACGATGCCGACTTCGTGACGCCGGCCGACATGCTGGCCGAACTGCGCGAGGACAACCAGCGCGTGGCCGCCTTCATGCGCGAGACCCATTCGCTTTGCGACGAATACGGCGACGTCGCCACGGCCAGCCTGCTGGAAATGTGGATCGACGACGCTGAGCGGCGGACCTGGTTTCTCTTCGAATCAGGGCGCCAGACCTGAGCTAGGCGCCGTACCAGCGGGCCATCAGGCTCGCCACGGCACGCACTCGCTGCGTGTCGCGCCCCCAGCGGCGGCCGGATGGCAGGTGCCGGAGCCAGCGGGTGCGCCGCGCAGCCAGGGCGAGCCGTGCCCGCACTTCGTCGCTCGCATCGGCCAGCGTCCTGTGCCAGTGCGCTCCGGCGGCGTGCGGTGACGCTGCATCGACCAGCATCGCGGTCGAGTGCAGGTAGCTGAGCCAGTCCCGGGCCTGGCATTCGGCCAGCGGCAGCGTTTCGCCCGGGTCGTCCTCGAAATCGATATAGCCGATGGTGCCGTCGGGGCACTGCACCAGATTGCGATCGAAGGCCTGGCTCAGATAAGCATCGCGGGAATGGACCAGCGCGATGGCCGCAAGGCCCTCGCTCCATACCGCGAGCAGCGATGCGGGGCCCGCCGCTGCTGCATGGTCGAGCTTTTCCTGCAGCACGACGGCCGGCCGGCCGCTTTCGCCCAGGTCGGAAATCATCAGTCCGTCAGGCTGCTGTGCCAGCACCGTCGGAACACGCAGGCCCGCCAGTGCGAGCTGCTCGAGCCTGCGCGCCTCGATCACCAGCGCTGCCTCGCCGCCCGGGTTGGGCACGGGCGCCAGCACATCGAGCCGCAGGATGGCCGAGATCGCCGCTTGCAGGCGGTAGCGCATCATCCCGTGGCGCGGCCCGGCCTTCTTGATCCACACGCGCTCCGTGCCGAAGCGATGGCTGGCCACCGCTTTGGTCTGCTGCGGCAGCATGGCCCGCAGAAACTCGGCGTAGTCGTCGGCCTGGTGTGGCACCGCGGCCGCTTCGAGCGGCGCCGGCGCCGAGGCAAACCCCTTGCGCATCTGTACGCGGGTCGACATCCCGCCCCTTCTCACAGGATTCATACGGCCAAGGCCAAAGGCTGGAAGCTGCGCGCGCTGGCGAGCGGCCAGTAGTTGCGAAACACGGTGTGCAAGCCGTCCAGCGGCCCCAGCAGCGCGCCCGGCTGCACCTGCATCACCAGATTGCTCAGCAGGCGAACCTCCGTGTCGGAGATGCGGCGCACGATGTGGTGCGCGGTGATTTGCTGGGGATGGTCGAGCCCGGCGGCCTGCACCAGTTCCTTCAGTGCATGCAGCGTGCTGCGATGAAAGTTGTGCACGCGGTCGGCCTTTGTCGGCACCACCAGGGCTTTCTGCCGCACCGGGTCCTGCGTCGTCACGCCCGTCGGGCAGAAGCCGGTGTGGCAGGCCTGCGCCTGGATGCAGCCCAGCGACATCATGAAACCCCGCGCCGCATTGCACCAGTCAGCGCCCAGCGCCATCATCCGCGCCACGTCGAAGGCGGTGATCACCTTGCCGGCACAGCCGATCTTGATTCGATCGCGCAGGCCGACGCCGATCAGCGTGTTGTGCACCAGCAGGAGCCCTTCCTGGAGCGGCGCGCCCACGTGATCGCTGAATTCGACCGGCGCCGCACCCGTGCCGCCTTCCGCGCCGTCGACCACGATGAAGTCCGGCGTCAGGCCCGTCTCCTGCATGGCCTTGACGATCGCGAACCATTCCCAGGGATGCCCCAGGCAGAACTTGAAGCCGCAGGGCTTGCCGCCGGAAAGCACACGCAGCCGGGCGATGAAATGCATCATCTCCACGGGTGTCGAGAAGGCGCTGTGCGACGAGGGCGAAACGCATTCGACGCCCACCGGCACACCCCGGGCGGCGGCGATTTCAGGCGTGACCTTCGGCGCGGGCAGGACGCCCCCGTGCCCCGGCTTGGCGCCCTGGCTCAGCTTGAGCTCGATCATCTTGACCTGCGGGTCGCGCGCGTTGGCGATGAAGCGCTCTTCGCTGAAGCTGCCGTCGTCGTTGCGGCAGCCGAAGTAGCCCGAGCCGATCTCCCAGATCAAATCGCCGCCGTGGACGCGATGGTGCGACGAGATCGAACCTTCGCCCGTGTCATGCGCAAAGCCGCCCAGGCTTGCGCCGCGGTTCAGCGCCATGATCGCGTTGGCGGACAGCGCGCCGAAGCTCATCGCCGAAATATTGAACACGCTCGCGCTGTAGGGCTGGGTGCAGACCTCGCCGGCGGCGGACGCAGGATTGGGCGTGCCGCCGATCACGATTCGGAAATCATGGTCGTCCAGGCGGGTGGGCTGCATCGAATGATTGATCCACTCATAGCCGGAGATCGTGACGTCGAGCTGCGTCCCGAAAGGCCGGTTGTCGGGCTCGCCCTTGCTGCGTTGGTAGACCAGCGAGCGCTGTGCGCGCGAAAAAGGCGCCGCTTCGGAATCGCTTTCGATGAAGTACTGCCGCATCTCGGGCCGGATGTATTCCAGCAGGAAACGCAGGTGGCCGATCACGGGATAGTTGCGCAAGATGGCGTGCGGCGTCTGTCGCAGGTCGTGCACGCCGGTGCCGCTGAGCACCGCGAAAACCACGAAAGCGACCCAACCCGTCCACAGGGTCGGCATGAGCAGTACAGCGGCCAGACTGGCAAATAAGCCAGCCACGCACAGCACAAAGGCCGTGTAACGCGTTGGAAACGGCGGAATCAGCGGTGTAGGAATAAGGAGTCTCCGGGAACCTTGCTGCATCATAGAGGGCTCCCTGTGCCAGACATGACTACCCTTTCAGACCCCCAGAACCCCTCTCAGCCCGACAACGCACCGCTCGGGCCCGACGATTTCGACGCGCAGGACCAGGCGCTCGATGCAATGCGCGAGCAGGACGAAGAGATCCCCCAGTGGGAATTCTGCGAAGGCTTCATGGCCGCGCTGGTCTGCACGCGCCGGCCGATCGAGCCGGCCGAGTACTGGCCTGTGCTGCTCGGCGACACATTCGCACCGGCGCAGCACATGGAATTCGTCTGGCGGTGGAAACGCCGCTGGCGCGAGATCGAGACCGGCCTCGACGCCGATGTGCAATCGCTGGACGACGAACGCACCTGGCAGCCCGAAGTGCTCGACACGCGCGGCGCCATCGCCGCGCTGCCGGAAGAAGAGCGCGCCGAAATGGCGGGCGAAGCCATCCCGTCTTTCGCCCAAGTGTGGGCGCTCGGCTTCATGTATGCGGTCGAGAACTGGCCCGATGAATGGACCCCGCCGCGCGACAAGGAAGGCGCGCAGATGCTCGACGAAGCGCTTGACGCCATCGTCACGCTGACCGAGGACGACAAGGGCACACCGACGGCTTCGATGTACAGCGAAGACGGCCCGCCGAGCGTGAGCCAGGAACGCATCGACGATTTCGGCGCGGCGATCTGGGCCGTGTACGACCTGCGCCAGCTATGGCGCAGCATGGGCCCGCGCGTGGAGACCATCCGCAAGGAGGCGACGCCCGGGCGCAACGATCCTTGCCCTTGCGGGAGTGGCAAGAAGTACAAGAAGTGCCACGGCGCCTGACGGCTCAGTACGGCGGCGCCTTGCGCGCCCGCTGTTCACGGGCAGCCTCGGTCCACCAGGCAAGATCGTCCGCGAAACGTCCGAACGAACGCACCAGCGCATCGCCAGCGCTTCCGGTGGGTTTGGCATCCGCGTCCAGCGTCTGGGAAATCGGCCCGACCGCCAGCGTGCTCGAAACCACCACCATGCCCATCTCCGACAGGATCGAATGCCAGATCGTGCCCGACCGGACGCCTGAAAAGCGGCCCGCCGAATAGCTCGCAACGGCAGCGGGGCGCCAGAACCACTCCTCCAGAAAGTGGTCGGTGAGGTTCTTCAGACCGGGTTGCGGTCCCCAGTTGTATTCGCCCGTCACGAATACGAAGGCATCGGCCTTGCGGATCTTGTCGGCCAGCGCTTCCATCGCCGCCGGCGCGGTGCCTTTCGGGTACTCCTTGTACATCCGGTCCAGCATGGGCAGGCCCACGGCCTGGGCGTCGATCAGTTCGGGCTCCGCACCGCGCGCTGCGAGACCCCTGACGACGTAGTCCGCGAGGCGAATGCCCATCCGGTCGGACCGGTAGGAGCCGTAGAAGACCAGGACCTTGTCGGCCATGCTCGCTCCCGTTCAGATCTTGAAGGCGCGCTGGATGTCAGGCCGGACCAGGTCGGCATAGTCGCGGTGCTTGCGGATCCAGCCTGCGATGAACTGGCATACCGGAATGACGTGCTTGCCCTCGGACCGCGCCTCGTCGAGCACGTGCTTCGCAATGGCCGAGCCCACGCCCTTGCCTTCGAATGCCGGCAGCACTTCGGTGTGCGTGAACATGATCGCTTCGCTCAGCAGGTTGTATTCGCAGTAGCCGGCAAGCTCGCCACCAATGGTGGCTTCGTAGCGATGCGCGGCGGGATTGTTGGTGATGGTGATATCGGTCATTTGCGGTGTCCAGTGCCCGGTGTCCGGTGTTGGTGTTTCAGGGTCTATGACGTGCGCGCCAGAAAGGTCGCCAGATTGGCAGCGGCAGTCGCGCGCACCTTCTTCTTGAGCATCGGCGACCAGCCGAGCAACAGGCCCGGCGCGCCGAGCGCCTGCCGAGCCCAGCGCCAGAAATCGAATTCGTCGCGCTGCGTCGCGATCAGGCCCTGGGGCGTGAAGGTGAAGCGCGAATCGATGGCGTTGTCGACGATGCGCCCTGTCGCGCTGAAGAGGTAATGCGCATCCCAGTGCGCGCGGCCTGTGGTTGCATCGGCCTGAACATCGCCATAGCTCAGCTTCCAGACCGCCGCGCCCTTGGCCTTGGTTCCGCTGCAGAGCATCTTCCACATGCCGCCGATCTCGCGCGCGCCGCGCAGCGAAAACGCTTCGTCATCGAAGGTGGCGTCGGGTGCGTAGCAGGCGGCCATGGTCTCGGCGTCAAGCTGCGCAAACGCGTCGTAGAAGCGGCGGATGGTTTGTTCGTTGCGCATCGCGGCATCGTAGCCCAGCGATCGCGCATTTGGCGCTAATCGCCTAGCTGTCGATGGTCGTCGCGAGCACCTGCAGCGCGTAACGGACGGTGGCGGCGCGCACCTCGGCGCGGTCGCCGTCGAAACGGCGGCGTTCGGTGCGCACGTGGCCGTCCACCGACCAGCCGAACCACACGGTGCCGACTGGCTTTTCGGGCGATCCGCCCGTGGGCCCGGCAACACCCGTGACCGCCACCGAGACTTGCGCCTTCGAGTGCGCGACGGCGCCTTCCGCCATGGCGCGCGCGACTTCCTCGCTGACCGCGCCATGCGCCGCAATCAACGCCGCATCGACCCCGAGCATTTCGGTCTTCGCCTCGTTCGAATAAGTGACGAAGCCGCGCTCGAACCAGTTGCTCGAACCCGAGACATCGGTGCATGCGCCCGCGATCAGGCCTCCGGTGCAGCTTTCCGCGGTCGCCATCATCCAGCGCTTGCGCTGCAGCAACTCTGCGAGCAGCGTGACGAGGGCGGGCGTGTCGAGTTCGGAAGGAGAAGTTGTCGGGTTCATCGTTTCACCATGCACGCAACGCGGCGATCACCAGAAGGGTGCAGAACGCCGCCACCAGATCATCGAACAGGATGCCGAAGCCCGCAGCGCTCCAGCGCATGGTCTCGGGCGTGGCGCCGCGTTGCTTGAAGAGCCGATCAGCCCAGCCGACGGGGCCGATCTTCACCGCGTCGAAGAAGCGAAAGAGCGCAAAGGCGACGACCTGGCCGAAGAGCCCCGCGGGCATCACGATCCAGAGAATGATCCAGAAGGCGACCACTTCGTCCCAGACGATGGACCCCGGGTCGGCGATGTTCATGTTTCGCGCAGTGACCGTGCAGGCCCACCAGCCGACCGGCAGCGACGCCAGGATCACCCATCCGATGGTCGGGGCCGAGAGCCAGTGGCTCATCAGAAGGTAAGCGGCCCAGGCCCAGAGCGTGCCGACGGTTCCGGGCGCGTGTCGCGGCAGCCCTGAGCCGAAGCCCAGCGCAATGACGTGCGCCGGGTGCGTGAGCATGAAGCGCAACGTGGCGCGGCGCGGCGAATAATCCGGCGCGGCGCCGGAGGGAGAAGCAACTGGCATGGGCCGACAGTGTCGCGCATCTCCGGCGATGCCCGTCGCGCGAAAACGTCAGGCGGTGGCTGTGTCTTGCACCGGCTCGCCCCGCAGCCGAGCCAGGAGCTCATCCACGTTGGGCGGAAGGCGGTCGCCGCGCCAAGCCACGTGTTGGTCCGCGCGACAGAGCAGCAGCCGATGCCGGTAAGCGGGCGGGATTTCCGCAGCGTCGACGTCCACCAGAGCCAGCGGCATGCCCGACGACTTCGCGGCTTGCACGAGCGCCGAGACATCCGCGCCATGATCAAAACGCAGCAGTGTGTAGCCGGGCCCGAAAGCGTCGTACAGCGAACGGCCGTCCGCGAGCCAGAAATGCGGTGCGCGGCAGCCGGGCACTGTCGAAGGCGTGAAGTTGCCCATCGAGTAGGTCGGCGGTTCCTCGCCATCGGTCGCGATGATCGGCGAGCCGGTATAGAAATAGCCGAAGTTGAGCCCGGCGCAGCAGAACTGCTGCACGTTCAATTCATAAGCCTCGCGTCCGACCTCTTGGCGCAGGGTATCCCCTTCAGGGCCTGGCGCTTCGATGTTGGCGGGCACGGCGCGCCGGGCGCGGATCATCTTCTGCGCGTGGTCCATCGCAAAGTGCGACACCTGTTCGGTGATCGGCTGCCGCTCGGCCTCGTAGGCGTCGAGGATGCTTTCGTCAGCCCACCCCTGCACGCGCGCCGCGAGCAGCCATGAAAGGTTGATCGCATCCGCGATGCCGGCGTTCATCCCGTAGCCGGCGTAGGGCACCCACAGGTGCGCCGCATCACCCGCGATGAACACCCGCCGGTCCCGAAAGCGGTTGGACAGAAGGCGCCGGCCTACCCAGTCTTCCTTGCTGATCACCTCGTAGCTGAATTCAGGACCCACGCCGAGGATGTCCCGGATCGACTGGTCGCGATCGACCGAATCGAACTCCGGCTCTTCGGCGTTGAGGTGGTTGTGTACCAGCCAGGTTTCGTGTCCGTCGATGGCAAACATGGTGCCGCAGCGGCGCGGGTTGACGGAATAGTACGACCAGGCAGGCTTGCCGGGGATCATCGCGCGCAGCCCAGGGGCACGAATGAAGGTCGACTGCACGCGCTGGATCACGGCAGTGCCTTCCAGCTTGGCGCCGATCGCCTTCCGAACGCCGGAGCCACCGCCGTCGCAGCCCACCATGTAGCGGCAGCGAATGGTGCGCGTCGTGCCTTGGTCGAGATCCGACGCGGTGGCGCGCACGCCCTCAGCGTCCTGCTCGAAGTCCGTCACCTGCGTGCGGTTGAGCAGCGTCACGTTCGGCAACGCGGCCGCGTGCTCCAGCAGGATCGGCTCCAAAAAAATCTGGTTGATGCGATGCGGAGGCTCCGGCGTCGGCCACCATGCGTCGGGGCCTTCGGACTCTGTGTAGCGGTCGCGGCGGCAGGGAATCGGAATGCGCGTGAGTTCGGTGCCCGTCACGCTCGTGCGAAACACCACGTCGTTCGGATAGTCGGCGGGCAGACCGGCGTCGCGCAGCTTCTGCGCCACGCCCAGGCGGCGGAACACCTCCATGGTGCGTGCCGATACATGGTTGCACTTCACGTTCGGCGGTTCGGCATACCGGCGGATTTCCGCGATCGCGACTTTCACGCCGCGGGAGGCCAGATCCATCGCCAGCGTCAAGCCAACCGGGCCGGCGCCGACGATGAGGACGTCGGCCTGGAGTTCTTCTTTCGTCATTGCGCTCTCAACTTTTCAGTCCAGCTTGATGCCAGCGGTCTTGATGACCTTGGCCCACTTCTTCGTTTCCGAACGGATGTAGTTGTCGAAGTCCTTCGGCGTGCCCGGCGCCGGTTCCACGCCGAGGATGCGCATCGACTCCTTCACCTTCTCGTCGTTCAGCGCGGCCACGATCTCCGCGTTCATCCGCGCGACGATCGGCGCCGGCGTGTCGGCAGGCGCCACCACGCCGAACCAGCCCGTGGAGTCGTAGCCGGGCAATCCGGCCTCGGCCACTGTCGGCACATCGGGCAGCATCGGCAGGCGCTGCGGACTGGTCACGGCATAAGCGATCAGCTTGCCCGCCTTGATCTGCTGCAGCGCAGAAGGCAGGTCGACCACCGCGAGCGGAATCTGTCCGCCCAGCGCGTCGAGCGCCGCCGGGCCCGATCCGCGGTAAGGCACTTCAACCAGCTTCACGTCGGCCATCTGGCTGAACAGCGCAGCCGACAGATGCATGGCCGTGCCGTTGCCGCCATGGCCGATCGACAGCTTGCCGGGCTGGGCCTTTGCCAATGCGATCAGTTCCTTCAGCGTCTTCGCGGGGACCGACGGGTGGCCCACGATCACGAACGGAATCGCAGCCAGCATGCCGACCGGCTTGAAGTCCTTCAAGGGATCGAATGGCATGTTGGGATAGAGGCTCACGTTGGCCGACAGCGCGCCGGCTGCGCCGACGCCCATCGTGTAGCCGTCGCCCGGCGCCTTCGCCACGGCGGTGAGGCCGACGTTGCCTCCGGCGCCCGGCCGGTTGTCGACGATCACGGGCTGGCCGAGCTTTTCGTTGAGCCTCGGCACGAGCATGCGGACGATCGCATCGGCGCTTCCTCCGGGCGGGAAGGTGACGATCATGCGGATCGGCTTGTTCGGAAAGTCGCTGCTGTTGCTGCTGGCCGCCTGGCCGTGCGCTGCGCCAGCAAGAAACGCGCAGGATGCGCCGAGCAGCGCCGCGGCGCGGACTAGTTTCTTCATGGATCGATGCCTCTGTTGGGGTCGGATTGCCTTGTCTCCGGCGCCATTTGACGCCAGGGATATTCATTCGTAAATCAATAAATTCCGAATGAAATATGATGTTTTCTGATGAATCAGAAGTTCAGCCCCACCATCCGGCAGTTGCGCGCGTTCCTGGCCGTGCATCAGTTGCGCAAGCTCAGCGCGGCGGCCGAAAAGCTCTTTGTGACGCAATCCGCCGTCAGCATGCTGATCCGCCAACTCGAGGACGGACTCGGCGCGCGCCTCTTCGACCGCACCACCCGTTCGCTTCAGCCCACGGCTGCGGCTGAAGAAATGCTCGCGACGGCGGAACGCATCCTTCGCGATGTCGATTCATTGAGCGCTGGGTTTCTCGAACTCTCGACGCTCCAGCGTGGCCGCGTCAGCCTCGCCATCACGCCGACGCTGGCTTCGTTCCTGATGCCGCCGGCCATCCGCCGCTTCAATGAAGCGCATCCGCAGGTGCGTGTGCTCGTGGACGACTGCGCGCCGGAGCAATTCGTCTCGCGCATCATCGGCGAGCATGTGGACTTCGGCATCGGCACGCCCGAGCGGTCGGGCGCGGAGGTCGAGACACAGACCTTGCTGCGCGATCACCTGAGCCTCGTTTGCACGCCAGAGCATCCCCTTGCGCAAAAGAAGGCTGTGCGCTGGGCCGACCTGGGCGGGCATCCCCTCATTACCGTGCGGCCGGGCTACGGCATCCGCCCCTTGATCGACGGTACGGCCACACGCGCCGGCGTCGCGCTCAACGTGGTCAACGAGGTGTCGTTCCTGTCGACCGCGATATGGATGACCGCGAGCGGCATGGGGCCGTCGATCATGCCTTCGGCCTTTGCGAAGGCTGCGGAGAATCCTGCGCTGGTCATCAAGCCGATCACCGCACCGCGCGTGTCGCGCGACATTTCGGTGGTGAGCAAGCGGGGGCGTTCGCTTTCAGCGGCAAGCCGCAGCTTCATCGAAGCGTTGCGCCACGGACTGAAAGAAAGTTGAAGAAAGCTGAGAGAAGGCAGCGAGATAGGCGAGGACGCCCGGGCCGTTCAGGCCGGCTGAAAATGCTGCTCAATGCGCTGAGCGACCGCTTTAGGGTTCGCGCGCAACGCTTCGGTCGCACAGGCACCGAGGAACATGCCCTCGAAATTCATCTCCACGCTCGCGAAGTAGTGGTTGAGCGACGCCCCTGCGTCAAAGAGGCACTGTTCCAGCGACGTGAAGGTGCCGCCGGCGTCCTGCGGTTCGAATCCTTGGGCGCTGATGCGATAGTAGTAAGCATCCGCTGCGATGCGCCGGATTTCGATCAGGGGTTTCATGGCACTCGGATGATTCCCGCAATGGCGCATGCGGTAAATAGTCCATTTGGACGGGGCTGACTTCGCGCAGAATTCGCGGGTCATGTTGCCGCCCCGAATCCTGCTTATCGACGACCATGCGCTGTTCAGGTGCGGGCTGCGCATGGTGCTCCTGTCCGGCATTCCCGAGCTCGAAGTGGCCGAAGCCGCGTCGCTCGAAGAAGGCATGAAGACCGCCATGACGGAGCCGGCGCTGGTCCTTCTCGATATTCAGTTGCACGGCCTCAACGGCCTTGAAGGCATCGCGCTGGTCAAACGCAAGTGGCCGGACGCGGCAGTGGTCATCCTGTCGTCCGACGCCGCGCCGCAGAACGTGCGAATGGCCCTGGAGCGCGGCGCCGCCGCCTTTGTCTCGAAAGCCGACACGGCCGACAACATCCTCGCCGTGATCGAGCAGTTGCGCCGCGGCCAGGAGGTTGTGTCCGCGGTGCAGCCCCATGCGCACGGTGATGCGGACGGGGCCCGCCAGTTGCTGACGCCTCGGCAGTTCGAAGTGCTCGACCTGCTGTGCCAGGGCCTCTCCAACAAGGTGATCGGCAGGCGGCTCAATCTTTCCGAGAACACCGTGCGCGGACACGTGCAGGCCGTGCTTGCCGCGTTGCAGGTATCGAGCCGCTCCGAGGCCGGCTTCGCGGCACGCCGAAGGGGACTGGTCGCCTGATGAAGAACCCGCTGCGCCTTGCCGATGGGCGCACCCTTGTCGAGCAATTGCGGCTGCTGTGCGGCAACGTCGGCAGCTCGGTCATCCCGACCATCCTCGTCGCGCTGCTGCTGGTGTGGGTGCTTTCGAACGAGCACAACGTGCTCGCGCTGCGCGCATGGGCCGGGGCCGTGATCCTCATGAAGCTCATCTGCGCGCGTGAGGCGCGGCGGACGCTCGCCTCGGTGATATCGCCCGAACGCGCCCGGCAGCTGGTTTGGCGGCAGATCGTGCTGAACGCGGTCGACGCCGCGGTGTGGGGTTCGCTCGGTTGGGCGGCGCTGGGCACAACGACGGTGGCGGGCTCGGTGCTCGTGGTGGCGGTGCTGGCAGGCGTCGCCGGCAGTTCGATGTCTTCACTCGCGCCGGTGCTGCCGGTCTTCATTGCCTTCGGTACGGTGCAATTGGTCGTGCTCGCGTCAAAGCTGTGGACGCTCGGCGATCCGGCCTACAACGCACTGGGAATGGCCGGCGTGCTGTACGTCGTCACCCTGCTCGGGCAGGCGCGCAACAGCGCCAAGGCGGCGCGCGCGGCCATCGATCTGCGATTCGAGAACATCGAACTGATCGAACGCCTGCGGGTGGAAACCGAGCACGCACAGGCAGCACAACTGAAGGCCGACGAGGCCAATCTCGCCAAGTCCAAGTTCCTGGCCGCTGCCAGCCATGACCTTCGCCAGCCGATTCATGCGCAGGGCCTGTTTCTCGAAGTGCTGGCGCGCAGCAAGCTTTCCGCGGCGCAGTACGACGCACTCGCCAATGCCCGCGCCACCTGGCAGGCTTCGGCCGAGATGCTCGACACATTGCTCGACTTCTCGCGCATCGAGGCCGGCGTGGTCGAACCGCAGATGCAGGTCTTTCATCTGCAGCCGCTGCTCAACAAGATCGAGAACGAACTCGCGCCGCAGGCCGACGCCAAGGGCATCGTCTACCGTTCGCGCGAAACCCATGTGGCGGTGCGCTCCGATCCGGCCCTCGTCGCGCTGATCCTGCGCAATCTCGTCTCGAATGCCATCCGCTACACCGAGCATGGCGGCGTGCTGGTGGCGTGCCGCGTGCGTGGAACCGAAGTGCAGATCGAGGTGTGGGACACCGGCATTGGCATCGAGGCCTCGCAGCACGAGGACATCTTTCGGGAGTTTCATCAGCTCGGCAATGCGGAGCGCGACCGACGCAAGGGCCTGGGGCTTGGCTTGGCCATCGCCCAGGGGCTGGCGCGTACGCTCGGCCATGCGCTGTTGCTGTTTTCGCGGCCCGGTCGCGGCAGCGTATTCAGGGTCAGCCTGCCGGTTGCGCAGATGGGTGTCGCGAGTGGCGTCGTCGAGGTCGTGCCCGGTCACGCGCGGGTCTTTGACGTGCGCGTGCTCGTGATCGACGACGACGATGCGGTACGCGCCGGCATGCGCCAATTGCTGGGCGCCTGGGGTTGCCAATGCGATGTCGCCGATTCGATCGAAGAAGCGCTGGCGCTGGCGCGTGTCAATCCGCCGGGTTTGGTCATCAGCGACTACCGCCTGCGTGAACTGCGCACTGGCGCCGAGGCGATCGCCGCGCTGCGGGCCGAGTTCGGCGAAACGCTGCCCGCTTTGCTGATCACCGGGGACACCGCGCCGCAGCGCCTGCGCGAAGCCCGCGCGAGCGGCGTGCCGCTGCTGCACAAGCCTGTGTCGCCGAATCAGCTCTATCACGGGCTGATGTGCGTGCTGAACGATGTCGAAATCGATTCGTCGTTTGCGCGGCTCGAAGCAGCGCCCGGCGAGAGCCTTCGGCGCGCCTGAGGCCCCTGAGCCCCTGACACTTCGGCATCGCCGCTCAGGCGAAGTGATCGAAAGACGTGAAGCGCTGCGCGACAGCCTTGCCTTGCGCGTCGACGATGCGCAGCCCTGATTCGGCTTCGATGCGCCCGATGCGCGCGACCGGCGTTGACGCAGCGCGACCCGCCTGTTCGACGGCATCCCGAGCCGAAGCCGGCGCAGTGAAGGCAAGTTCGTAGTCGTCGCCGCCCGCGAGCGTGCAGGTGCGCCGCACTTCCGCGCTGATCGCGGTGCTCGCAGCAAGAAGGGCTCCCGCAATATCGGCATCGACTTGTGCGCCGACACCGCTGGCCTTCAGGATGTGTCCCAAGTCGCCGACAAGACCGTCACTGACGTCGATTGCCGCAGTCGCGATGCCGCGCAGCGCAAGGCCCAATGCAACGCGGGGCGTCGGTCGTTCCATCCGCTCGCGTGCCAGCTCGAACGCCTCACCCGGCAACGCGAGCGTGCCCCGAAACACTTCGAGCGCGAGCCGGGCATCGCCGAGCGTGCCGCTGACCCAGATATCGTCGCCCGCCTTCGCGCCCGAGCGCAGCAGCGCACCGCCGGCAGGCACTTCGCCGAAAACGGTGATGCAAATGTTGAGCGGCCCGCGCGTGGTGTCGCCGCCGATCAACTCGCAACCATGCGCATCGGCCAGCGCGAAGAGGCCGTGCGAGAAACCTTCGAGCCATGCTTCGTCGACCGCAGGCAATGCAAGCGCGAGCGTGAAAGCCAACGGCTTGGCGCCGCACGCCGCCAGGTCACTCAAATTGACGGCGAGCGACTTGTGCCCAAGCCTCTCGGGGCTGACCGTCGAAAGAAAATGCCGACCCTCCACCAGCATGTCCGACGACACCGCGAGCTGCATTCCTGCAGCCGGCGCGAGCAGTGCGCAATCGTCGCCCACGCCCAAGGGAGAGCGCTTTGCCGGCCGCGTGAAGTAGCGCGCGATGAGATCGAATTCGCCGTTGCTCATGTCGATGGCAATCCCGGATTCAGATGGCGGAACTGCGAAACCGCAGTGCCGATTGCCGAACCACTTCGGCCAGCAGTTTTTCCTTGCCCTGAAGCTCGCGCAGCCAGCGCGCGTCGTTGCGGTTCGCTTCGACGCTCGTGCGCAGATCGGACAACGCCTTCGTGGCGTTGAGCGCTTCGCTGTGCCATTCGAGCTGCGTCATCGTCATCAGGATGTGGTCGCGCAGCGGCATGTGCTCGCCGCTCGCCGGGTCGACATAGACGGCGTCGAGTCCGAAGCGGCAGGCCTGAAAACGGTTGTACGTGTAGACGAGATAGTCGTCCTCGCACGGCGTGAAAGGCTGCTCCTGCAGGAACCAGGCGGCCAGCGATTGCACATAGCCCGCGAGCGCTGCGGCCCGCTCTACCGTCAGCGGCGTGTCGAACACGCGGATCTCGATGGTGCCGAATTCAGGCTTGGGGCGGATGTCCCAATAGAAGTCCTTCATGCTGCGGACCACGCCGGTGCGCGTCATTCGCATGAAGTAGTTCTCGAACTCCTTCCACGACAAGGTGAACGGCGCGCGGCCCGACAGCGGAAACGCGAACACCGAATTCAGCCGCGCCGAATCGAACTGCGTGTCCTGCCCCTGCACGAAGGGCGACGACGCCGACAGCGCGATGAAGTGCGGGATGTAGCGCGACATGCGGTGCAGCATCAGCAGCGCCCCGTTGGCATCAGGGCAGCCGATATGCACGTGCTGGCCAAAGATGGTGAACTGCTTCGACAGATAGCCGTAGAGCTCCGACAGCTCCCGAAAGCGCGGCTTGTCGTAGATGCGCCGCTCGTGCCACTGCTGGAATGCGTGCGTGCCGCCGCCGACCACTGCAATGTTGAGCTTGTCGGCATTGCGCACGAGCGCATCGCGGATCGGCGTCAGTTGCGCGATGACGTCCTGCGCCGAATGGCACACGTCGGTCGAAATCTCGATCATGCTCGACGTCATCTCCGGCACAACGCTGCCGGGCAGTGGCGTCTGGGCCATCAGCCGGAGCATGTCCGCCGCATAGGGCGCGAGATCGTAGTCGTGCGTGTTGACGAGTTGCAGCTCGAGCTCGACGCCCAGCGACAACGCCACGGAATTGTTGAAACGCTCCAGCGGCACGATGCGGCTCGCCGGTGTTGCAGGCGTGCCATCCGCCTGGAGTTCCATAGGGCGTGAGCTCATGTCGATCCCCATGCTCGGCAGTTCGTGCCCCTCAGCGCTGCGTTCATCTCTGCTCCTCCACAGTCCCAAACGCCTCAGGCAGCCACGGCCTGGAACTCTCGCCCGCGCCGTGAATGGCAATGGTGGCGATCACCGCGCCCAGCACTTCCATCAGCAGGATGGCGGGCAGGGCCACTTGCGTGATCATTGCACCCAGCAATGGCGACGCGGTGACGAAGGCCGACGTAATCAGCAATGCAATCGAGGACAAGGGCGACATGGCGCAGCCGACCCAGAAAGCCTGCTTCCAGCTTGCGCCGCTGCCCGGATTGGCGATGGCGACGCCGGCGACCTTGGAGAAGGCGCGCACGCCAATCACCGCCAGCACCAGGCTCGCGACCGGCAGGCTCCAGTCGGCTTGCGCGGCGACGATCGACACCAGCACGAACATCAGCATCGTGATCAGCGAAGCAGCGGTGCCCAACTGCCGGGGCCAAGTCCACGGCTTGGGATTGAGCGCCTTGAGCAGCACCCCGCCGATCAATGCCGCCAGCGGCGCCGAACCGCCGAAGTGCGCCGCCAGCGCAGCGCCCGCGGCGATGATGGCGAGCAGCAGGATCGACGTGTTTTCGCTGGTCGGGCTCATCACGCGCAATGCCGATCGCAACGAAAGCGCCATCAGCGCGCCGACCACAAAAGACATCCCCAACACCACCAACACCGGCGACAGCTTCTGCAGCAGCCCCGTCGGCGCATGCTCGATCAGCCCAGCCTGCGCATAGCCGAGCGACAGCGCATAGAAGGTGTTGAGCGTTGCCAGCGTCATCGCGCGCTCGGTCACGGGGCCGGATGCGCGCGTGTCGATCACGACCCGGCTCAGTACGGCCGGCGACGCGACGATCGCCATCAGCGCAATGGGGTTGGCGACCGGGTCTGGCACTTCCATCCAGTGCAGCACCCAGAACACCGCAAAGTAGGTGATGGTCGATTCAAGCAGGCTCTGCACCAGCACCATCGGGTTGTGCCGAAACCAGCGCAGCGGCAGGCGTCCGCCCGCCTCGAAAAGCACGATCGCCACGCCGAGTTCGACCAGGAAGAGGCTGATGCCCTGCAGCGGCCAGATCGCGCCTTCGAAGCCGGCAAAGCCCACCACCGTGCCGACGATCGAATAACCGATCACCTTGGGCATCCCCATGTAGCGTTGCACCAGATGGCCCGAGGCGGCCGCTGCCGCCAGCAGCAAGGCCCACAAAACGGTCGGCAGGCCCGCCGAGGGGCGGACCCACTCGGACCAGAAGCTCAGCAGATCGCTGGAAAAGAAAGACGTCATCAATAAGATTCAAACAAGGGGGAAACGCTGCGCTGCCACCCTCTGGCGCGGGGCCCGGCGAAACATCCAGGAGCGCACGAGGCGTTCATGGTGCGAAGAAGGAAAAGTGCGTTCAGTGCAGCACGCGCGAGGAGGGCATGCCCCCCGCATCGGCTTCCAGCACGAACATGGCAATCGGGACGTCGAAGCGCTCCGCACGTTCCGTCACGATAAAAAGGCTGCCGTGCATCGTACCGCTCGGTGCCTGGAGGCGGCAGCCGCTGGTGTAGCGAAACGATTCCCCCGGCGCCAACAGGGGTTGCTTGCCGATCACGCCCAGCCCGTCGACTTGCTGCGTGTTTCCATCTGTGTCGTGGATCACCCAGTGCCGCGCAATCACTTGGGCCGCCACGTCGCCGTGGTTGGTGATCGTCACCGCATACGCAAAGGTATAGACCCGGTCGGCGGGCGACGACTGGTCGGGCAGGAAGCGCGGTTCGACCTGCACCGTCATCGGGAAGTTGGACATCGCCGGATGGTAAGGCACGCCGTACGCGGGTTTGCCCTGTACTGCGACAATCCGACCCCATGAGCAGCCCCTTTCGCATCGCCCCTTCCATCCTTTCCGCCGATTTCGCGCGCCTGGGCGCCGAAGTGAGCGACGTCATCGCCGCCGGTGCCGACTGGATCCATTTCGACGTGATGGACAACCATTACGTGCCCAACCTCACCTTCGGGCCGATGGTGTGCCACGCCCTCAAGCCGCACGCGCAAAAGCCCGACGGCACGCCCGTGCCTATCGACGTGCACCTGATGATCGAGCCCGTCGATGCACTGGCCGCCGCCTTTGCGCAAGCCGGCGCCGACTTCATCAGCTTTCACCCGGACGCGTCGCCGCACATGCACCGCAGCATCCAGGCCATCAAGGCCGCGGGCTGCAAGGCCGGCCTCGTCTTCAACCCGGGCCTCGGGCTCGAAGCGCTCGACTGGGTCATCGACGAAATCGACCTCATCCTGATCATGAGCGTGAACCCCGGCTTCGGCGGGCAGAGCTTCATCGATTCGGCGCTGCGCAAGATCGAACTTGCGCGCAAGCTCATCGACGCCACCGGCCGCGACATTCGGCTGGAAGTCGATGGCGGCATCAAGGTCGACAACATCGCGCGCGTTGCCAGCGCCGGCGCCGACACCTTCGTGGCCGGCAGCGCCATCTTCGGTGCGGGGGACTACAAGAGCGTCGTGACCGCGATGAGAGAGCAACTCGACGGGTCGCTCAAAGCTTGACCTTGTCGGAGTAGACGCCGTCATTCTTTGCGGCCGGGGCCTTCGCGGTGAGCATGACTTGCTCCTGATTCGTTGATCTTGATTCATTGCTTTTGGTGGGCCATGTTGTCGCACGGCATCGCGGCAAACACGGTAGGAACTGCCAACTCGGCGTTGTAGGATGGCCGGCGAAATGACAGCCCCCAGCAACGAGCCCACCCTCAACGACCCCCTCGGCGACTCTCTTCGCATTCACGGCATCGCGTCCCCCAGGCCCGGGCCGAAGCTCATCGTGCTCGGTGGCGTGCATGGCGACGAGACCTGCGGCACCGTCGGTATCGAACGCGTGGTGGCCGACTTCGACGCCGGCAAGCTGCAACTGCTGCGCGGCGAGCTGACGATGGTGCCGGTCGCGAATCCGCTCGCACGACGCCGCATGCGACGCGAAGGCGAGCGCAATCTCAACCGGCTTTTTCAGCCGACCCCGCCGGGCGTCGAACCCGCCGACTACGAAGCCCGAATCACCAACCTGCTGTGCCCGCTGCTCGATCGGCACGATGTGCTGCTCGACCTCCATTCATTTCAGAGCGCCGGAGAAGCCTTCGCGATGATCGGGCCGCGTGACAACGATGGCACGCTGGAACCCTTCGCGCGTGCTTTCGAGGAAGGGCAGCTTGCGCTGCATCTCGGCACGCCGCGTGTGGTTGAAGGCTGGCTGGACATCTACGCCGCCGGAGTGGCCCAGCGCACGGGCGGGCAGTCGGCGGACGAGGCGGAAGTCGCCTTTGGACGCGGCACCAATGAATACATGCGAAGCCGCGGCGGCTACGGCGTGACGCTGGAATGCGGGCAGCATGAAGATCCGGCTGCGCCTGAGGTGGCGTATGCGGCGATTCTTTCCGCGCTGCGCTTGCTGGGGATGATTGCGGCCGACCCGCAAGCCGAGCCGCCGAAGCCGCCTTCGTTGCTACGGCTGGTGAGCGTGACTGATCGGCTGCATGAGGACGATCAGTTTGTGCGGGAATGGGCGACGTTCGATGCGGTCGCGAAGGGCGAGGCGATCGGCGTGCGCGAGGATGGGAGCGTGCTGCACGCGGATCGGGATGGGTTCATCGTGTTTCCGAATGCTGAGGCGTTGCCGGGGAGTGAGTGGTTTTATTTTGCGGTGGGGAGTGATGATCGGGATTTGGGGCGGGTGGATAGTTGATAGTGCGCCGGATTGCCAAAGCTGTCTGCAGCTCTTCGCTTGCTGTTCGCGGACGGCTTGGATGGGCCCGAAGGAGACCGTCACGGCTCAAAAATGGCCGACCGAAACCGGCCGTCCAATGAGCGCTGCGGCGTCGGGTGGCTTGACGCGCGGACAACGTCGCGACCCTCTTCTTTCGACTCGGACGGGCGCGCACGCCAAACCCTTCAACGAATAGACGGTCGCGAAAGCGGGTAAGTGTTCTGGGTGGTTCTTTGTACTGACGTTGCGCGCCGGCCGCACTCAGCCTCAGAGCAGCTTGAGAGCGTCACCCGGATTGACGCCCGTGACGCTGCAGCCCACCGCGAGCACCTCCTTGAGGCCAGCGTCGCCTGCGCGAACTTGGCGTACCGTCTGCGTGATGACCGGGAGGGCAACCGAGGGCATCGAGAACTGCGCGGGCAGCCGGGTCTGCTGGTTGAGCCGCTCTGCGAGGAAACGCGCGACAGGCGCGTCGATACTGCGCGCGAAGAAAAGCGTCATGCCCCATCGCACCGTAGCCGCCATCCGGAGAGACGCGACGACCAGCACGCGGGCCTGCACGTCGTCGGAATGGCAAACTCGCACGGCCGCGCCGAAGTTGACGACTTGGTCTCGGCTGACAAACTGGACGACCTCGGCTGCGGCGGCGCTTGGCGCCATGGTGAGGCCGGCCTGGAGACGCTCCAGGATAGGCAGCACGTCGACCTTGTTCGCATCGCGGGCCTCGACGCGCCAGCGCTCGAGAAGTTGGTTCGGCTCGCCCGAGGCTAGAAGGAGGCCGACCGCCAGCATGCCAGGCAGCAGTTCCTCTGCCATGACAGTCGGAGCACCCGGCGCTCCACGCTGTGCATTTAGTTCGGCAGTGACGTCGGACATGCCCATGACGTAGCGGAGAAAGCGTGGCGACGTACCGCCTACAAGCTCGCGCAGTACGAGCGATTTCGACCCAAGGTGCCGCGTGAAGAGGTCATCGCCTCGCAGTAAGACGGAGACTCGGTCGAACATCGCGCTTGAGGCGTCGGGCCAGTGAGCCTCGAGGAATGCGACCTGAGCTTCAAGGACTCCAACCCGCATGGATTGGCCGGGAGTCAATTCGTCAACGGCCAGGTCGGGCTGGCTCGCCTGGCCAAAGGCAATCACAAAAGGCTTGCCATCGGGAAGCAGTCGGTCGGGGTTTTCGATGAGCTGTGCCGTGGCGTTCGCGGCCTGGAGGATGGCCTCCCAGCGCTTGTCGCCCTCTGCCCACGCCTCAGGCGGAAGCAGCAGCACCGCATCGGTCAAAAGCGCGCTGCAGCGCCGAAGCTGTCCCGCTCGCAACGCGCAGTACGACGCATCGATGAGAAGGCCGACGCGGGTCGGCACAAACTCGTCGTTTTTCTGCCTAGCGCCTTGCTCGAAGAGCAGCGAGGCGCGGTCAAACTGCGCCAGCTTTGCGGCCGAGATTGCGACTCGCCGGAAGGCAAAAGGGTCGGTGACAGCCTGCAAGCCGAAACGCGCGATGGTCGCATCCCACGCCGACAATGCTCGGCCGTGGTCATCGGACTGTCCCATCAAATTGATGCGCTGCTCCTCAATAACGGCACTCGGGCCAAAGAGGTCTGTAGCCCGGTCAAGGACGGCGAATCCGGCGAGCAAGTCATCAGCGTACTCGCTCAACACAATCGACTTCGCACGTGCGACCTGCGCTCCGTACAGAGGGAGTTTGCAGGATTCGCAGACGGCAAGCGCTTGGTCGAACACTTCGAGCCAAGGTGACCAGTGGGGGCTGTCCTTATTGGCTTCCGCGACCCACCCGGTATGTACAAACGCGCCGAGGTCACGAACGTGCGGCCAATCGAGCATCTCATCGAACTGGCCGGCGAGCGCCTGATTCAACGGATTGGAGAGGAATGCCAGGAGGTCGTTGAAATCACGCAGCGTTCGCACTCCACCCGCGCGGAGTGACAAGAAGAACTGGAACGTCGTGGCGCTCTGAAGGAAAGCGAACCCCGGCAGGGCCGGCATGGCTTTCATGTTCGCGACACCGCCAGCTATGAAGGACGCGGCAGGCTCCTGCGCTTGCACTACACTCGAGACGGCGTCGAGCACCACTTCCATCGTAAGCGCGACATGCTTACTCAGTACCGTCATGTCGTACATAGCGCGGCTGAACGCCCAGTTCGCATCGGCATTGCGCGGCCCAAGTTCGTCGCGCCACGCGCGTGCGAACTCCGCGAGGCGCGACGGGTCTTCAACCTCCGCGACAAGGAACTGGAGATACCGCAACGAAGGCATCGCGGACTTCAGCGCGACCGGCACCGGGCCGCTCTCTAAGCCAACATGCAACACCCAGGAGCAGTGCGAGAAGACCCGTCGTTGGACTTCATCATCTGCTGCCACAAGTTTCTGCATGCTGGACAAAAAGCGTCGTGCATCAAGCGCGATGAATGCATGAAAGACCAGCGCGCCAGCGTCATTCGCTGTGATTGACTCGCAGGCGGAAATGGAGTCAAAGAGCTTGGCGTGGACGGCGCGATGCTGCTCCAGGGTCCAAGTGACATTGACTTCGCCTCGAAGAATCTGAGTGACGCGATAGCGCCCGTTGCCTAGTTCCTCGAGCCAGCGCCCGGTCAGAGCCGTCAGCACAGCCTGCGCGCCGGTGAGCTTGGGCGGCAGTCCCGCGAGATTGAGCAGCATCTCACGGGTTGGTGCCACCATGAACTCGCCGGCCTCGAGCGCAAACTGACTAGCCTCGGCGCTCACTGACGAGTCCAGCAGCTCGCGCGCCATCTGCTTGGCCGACTGCGTACCGGGTGAAGGTGTGACGAACGTCGAGAGCTCGAGCGCAGGCCAACCTAGGTCGCGAAGTTCGACCAGTCGGACGTGCACGAGCGCAGGGTGGCCACCCGACTGAACGGCGATGAGCTGGCCCCAAGTATTCGCTAGGTCCTGACTGCTGCAATTGAAGTCGACGCAGTGCTCGGCAACCTCACGCTGTGACATTGCGGGCACGACGACAAATTCGACACCCCAGGAGGTCGCCACCTCCTGCTCGAGCGCCTCGGTGTGCCCCTGCGCCGTGATGAGCAGTGCGATACCTGCGACGCTCGCGCGATGCACGAGTTGCCGCAGGCTCGCGGCGTAGACGCGTCGGGCGTTCGCCGACGTATCCAGGTCGTCGAGAATCAGCAAGGACGGCCCATCAGGCCGGTCAATCGTGAGTGCGAGCAGCCGCAGCGCTTCCGACATGGCCGCCGGCGTTCTCCCTGAAAGCTCAGTCCAGCTCGCATTGAGGCCGGCGTCGCGCGCGACAACCTGCGCAATCGTCGTCTTGCCTTTGAACACCGAGCCGACAAGAAGTACTGCGTCACGGCGGGTGACGCGCTCAGAGACGGCGTCCACCAGCGCCTGGCGGCGAAGAAGCGCACGTGGAGGACTGGGTGGCGTCCCCTGCAGAAGCGCCAAGTTCGCGAAGTTTGCCTGCAGCGAAGACAGCTGCGCGGCCACCACGAGCAGCCCACCCGCGCTGTTCAGGGGCATCTCAAGCGTGACCGTGGTTGCCTTCTCGATTTGCAGCCACAGCGAAGTCTTGTCGAGCTTGCGCTCGTCCGGTGAGGGCTTGAGTACCTGCTTCCAGCAGTGGGCCAAGAGCTCGTTCTTGGCCGTCCGTGCGGCGCTCCGGGGTTGTTTGGCCAAAACGAGCGCATCACCGATTCGCTCGAGAACAGCTTGCTCGACGACTTCCACATCCGGCTGACCAGTTAGCCAGGTGAACCGCTGGAGCAGTCTCGTCTGCAAGTCGCGCACGGTCGCAGACGTCAGAAACGCCCGAACGGGCTGGTTGTCCTCGAGGCTTGCGAGCAACTGCTGTCTGACGGCCTCCGCCATCACGGGGTCGAACGCGGCCTTGCCCCACGCCTCGATGCCAGGCAAGCCGCCGAACCGGGCGTCGCGCTCCTTCGCGATGTTCGACGTCGTCAGGTAGACGAACTTGACCTGACGGTCCGGAGAACGTTCTGCGGTTGCCCAGAAATTCCGAATGGCGTCGCGCACGTTCTGCGTGTTCAGAGACACACTGTCCTCGGTTCGCTTGACTTGCACCGTCGTGGTCTCGGAAGAGCTCACGCGGTCGATGTCCTCGGCGCCTTCGAGGAACAGCACCTCGTTGTCCGCCAACATCACCCAGCTCTCGATAGACCGCCAGATTTGATAGTCGTACCCACCCATCGCGCCTAGGGCCTCGCGTTGGGGCGTGCGAGGGAGCGGCTCGAGCGGAGCTTTTGCTTGTGGTTGCGGTTGCGGCGAAGGGTCGCTCATGGCGGCGGTCATTCCTAGCCGTGGTTCTCGAAGAGTCCCGAAGGCCCGCAGAGACGGTGGTTCAAAAGGCCCTGGGAGGCCAGGCTCGCGAGGAATTCCGGCGCGAGTTCGCTGAGGTCAGAGGTCATGATGGCTGCACATTCTGCCGCCGCAGAGAGAGCTTGACACGGAACTCGAAATGGCCGCATACATAAAAAGCGTGTCTGCTGTGCAGTAGGAGGCGGTGGAGCGGAGCCGTGAGGCTTGCGGAAAAGGCCATCGTGTTGCCGGAGAGCTGCCACTGGCGACCGGCGGCTCCTGGCCGCGTGCAGCTCTACGAGCTTCTCATAGACTTTGACGTTGCAATCGACCTCTCTTACAGCTCGGCTTCTCCATCAAGCGGTCCAGCTAGAGGTTGCGGTGACTCGCACTAGTAAGTCGGACGCATCAACAAGCTCGAGCGTACAACTGGTGCATGCAATGCATACCTCGCGGAAACTTTTTCAACGAGTTGTCCGAACCACAACGGAGCGGAGGGCGAAACATGGATAGCTTCGATAAGCTGGGACGGATTAACTGGAACGGAAACGTGCATTGCGCCCTTGGGAATCAGAGGCTCGTTGTCCGAAATCTCGGACCAAATGACAGCTCGAACCTCCTGTTCGTGCGCAAAGCTCATCCGCTTGTGCATGACTGGAAAGAGAGCGTTGCCGAACGGAATAGACGTTGTTTCGTAGTCGATGTACTGCACCGCCGACAAACCTACCGTGTATGGGCAAGACTCGAGGGCGCCCGCAAGAGCGTCGGAGGTGGTTCGGATGGCGATACCCACAGAGCTCGACAGGTAGAGCTTCCACATTGCCGCTGATTCGAACTCACTTGAAAACCAACAGCTTACGTATAGGTGCCGACGCATTACCTCTGGATGCTTCACCCAAAGTTCCGCATGCTCCGGACTGAGCTGGTACGGTGACGGGTCTGCGCGAAGCGCCCTTACCGCTGCTTCCGGAAGCATTCCCTCATAGGGATCCTCGAACAGGTCAGTCCGTGGGAACACCAGCGCGCGGTCTTCAAGTAGGCTAACCAACTTGGTGAAGTCCATGTAGCGCCATAGGGTGCGGCGGCCCTCCGGTGCCACGAACACCTCATGATTCTGGATGAGCATTTGCCAATCTGTGATTCGACGAAGTCGTCAGTTGGTCGGATTATTCGCGAATGGGCGACGGTGCCCGAGGTCCGCTTTTGGCTGCGGATTCAACCGGTCGATGCAACACACTAGGAACTGCGTAGGCAGAAGGAGTGTTGCCGATGAAGCGAAGACCTCGGATCTACTACACCGACAGCCAGAAAGCTCTGATGTGGGAGCGCTGGAAGCAAGGTGAGACCCTCCACCAGATTGCTGCGTTGTTTGATCGCTCCCACCCGTCGATACAACGAATTCTGGCTGAGACGGGCGGGATACCGCCGCCAGAGCGACACCGTTCCGAATTGGCGCTGACCTTGGCCGAGCGAGAGGAGATCTCGCGTGCCGTGGCGGCTGGCTTTTCGATCCGCGCGATCGCCACGATTCTCGGACGTGCGCCCTCCACGGTCAGCCGCGAGATCAAGCGCAATGGTGGCCAAGGATGCTACCGGGCGGCCCAGGCCGACCAGGCGGCCTGGGATCGGGCCCATCGGCCCAAGAGATGCAAGCTGGCTGGGAACCGAGCCTTGGCACACGTCGTGACAGACAAGCTCCAGCTGCAATGGTCGCCGGAGCAGATTGCAGGGTGGCTCACGCATACTTACCCGAGCGACGAGAACCGCCACGTGTCCCACGAGACCATCTACCGCAGCCTGTTCATTCAAGCCCGAGGGGCCTTGAAGAGGGAACTGCTGCAGCACCTGAGGCGCACGCGAGGCATGCGCCGCTCGCGCCACTACACGCAGAAGACAGACGCTCACGGAAGAATCCTTGACGCCGTGTCGATCAGCGAGCGCCCGGCCACGGTTGAAGATCGAGCGGTGCCTGGCCACTGGGAAGGCGACTTGCTGTTCGGAAGTTCCAACAGCCAGATCGCAACCCTGGTCGAGCGACAAACACGCTATGTGATGCTCGTGAAGGTCACCGGCAAAGATACGGAGACGGTCGTCAACGCGCTGATCAAGAATGCTCGCAAGTTGCCACAGGAGCTCTACAAGTCGTTGACCTGGGATCGAGGCAAAGAGATGGCCGACCACAAGCACTTCACCTTGGCGACCGATATCAAGGTCTATTTCTGCGACCCTCAGAATCCTTGGCAACGCGGAACCAATGAGAATACAAACGGCCTGTTGAGACAGTACCTCCCCAAGGGCATTGATGTCTCGACCTACTCGCAAGCCAAGCTGAATGCGTTGGCGAGAAGATTAAACGAGCGACCCAGGAAGACTCTCAACTTCCGAACACCGGCTGAGATGTTCAGCCAAACCGTTGCATCGACCGGTTGAATCCGCAGCCGAACTCGGAAGTCTAGGTGTGCCGCCTAACAGCAGTTCCCCTGCAACCCTGCCGTTGGGGGAAAGAGCCAACGTGGCACGGTCAAGCTCTTCAGGCCGTTCCCCTGCATTTCGGATACGCTGCGCATCCCCAGAATGAGTTTCCGGCCTGTGCGCCCTTTCTCGCGGTTCTGCGCACCATAGCGCCCGCGCAATTCGGACAAGCTGGAGGCAGCGAGCTCGTCGCCCACGTGCCGGCGAACGCGGACTTCTGTTCCGCCACCCGCGTAGACCCACACTGCTCACCCCCACGCACAGATCCAATCAACAACATCAGCGCCTCACCATCCACCAACCTGACGTTGCGCCCCTCAGCAAACGCCCGCGCTTCGTCGGTGAATCTCCCAGAGGTCACCACAAACCCACCCGCCGCACCTTCAGCCGCCATCACGCCATACAACTCCCGCACGACTTGCACGCCCACCTTGAACGCACGCCATTGCTTGCACTGAACAAGGTGCTTCTCGCCAGCCTTGCGCAACACAAGGTCGACGCCGCCATCGGCCCCGCCGCCGCCCAGCTCTTCGACCTGAAAGCCCTTCCTCCTGAAGCCTTCGCCGACAAGGATTTCGAACTCGCGCCAACTCATCTTCCCCAAAATGTCCGGCGCCTTCGCTGCGGCCACACTGTCTGCCAGTTCCTTCCTGCGGCGGCGGCGCCACGCACTCACGGCCGCACCGGCGAGGCACACGAAAGGCAGCAGGTACTGCCCAGCCAATGCCAACGCGTAGAAAAGGCTCGAGGTAATTTGCGGCCGGCTCACCATGTCCGACACGACCCGACCAGCCCACGCATGCATGAAGAGATAGCTCACAGGGGCGAGTGCAACGCCGAGCCACCAGGGCAGCATCGACACAAGGTCAATCATGTCGTCCAGCGGGCTCGTCTTCTTGCGTCGCGGCATGTCTACTCCTCGTTCTTTATTGCGAAACCTTCTTCCGCTGGAACTCGAATACCGAAGTCGTGCCGTTCGCAGTCACTTCAAACCGAAGCATGTCGTTGGGATTGGGATAAGGATCGCAGCAGTTCTTCAACATGAGTTCACCGGCAACCATATGCAGCGGGTCCACGGTGTTTTCCTGAAGAATCGAGTTTGCAGCCTGCTCCTGATTCTGTGCATTGAATTCGATCTGGCTGATGCCCAGCCCCGTTGCTCCACCAATGGCGGCGCCCGCGACGATTCCGGCGAGGGGGTCGTACACCTGAACGGTGTTGGTGCCAGCGAAAGTCGTTACGCCGCGTCTTCCGGACACGAATCCTGAATAGTTACTTTGATAGGTCTGATGAGAGGCGCCGTACGCGGCCGCCCCCGCCGCCAGTCCACCAACAATCGCAAGCGCTATCTGCTTGCTTTGCTTCTCGCTTTGAATCTCCGCGACCCGCTGCGTGTACGTATAAATCGGGACAGGCTGTCCGCGGAAATAGGCCTTGATGTTGTCGGGCGTGAAGTTGACAGGCTGAGTGCCGTTATTCGCATAGCCAATCGTGAAGGTCGGCATCGCGGTGCCTTGTGTCCTGAACGTCGGGTACATGAACACTTCATGGGTTTCATGCTTTTCGATGACGGTGCCGACACCTTGCGTGTATTTCACCGTTTGCACGGGCTCGTGTGGCTTGGCGGAATACGCAACCATCGTCGTGCATCCGCTCGATCCGAGCGTCACCAAAACGGCGACGAGGATTGCTTTGGCTGGGCGAGACTTCTTGTTCTTCGTCTTCATGCTGGCTCATCGTTGGTTTTTATAACGATGAATACTGGCACGGGCTTCCGAATGGATGGCGGAACTAAGTCGCACGGTTCCTTCAAAACAACTCATCAAAATTGATGATGTTCATGCCGTGGTTCCATGCGCGGCCGAAGTTTCATTCGATGCAGTGAGTGCGCATCTTCCTTGTCGCAGTTCGCGTTAACTTCAGTTCGTCACGAGCGCGGACTTTTTGGGGGCCGATGGCTATACTCCGCTCGTCGCGCAAACAAGCGCGATAGGGTTTGGAAGCCCTAAGCACCTCTGCGACGAAAGCCGCAGTGACTCCCGCAGGACCTGCGGCTTTTTCGTTCGCGCCCCTTTTAAGGCGGCTCGGACGGGAGGGCTCGCGCCCTGCCGGTTCTCGCAAGAGGTGCCCGGTCTTCCAACCTGTTCGAGTCGCCGCCTCGTTTGGAAGCGGGAGCGGCGGTTTTTGTAAACCGCACCTCTTGGAGGCCATAGATGGTCCACCCTACTTGCGCGCTCGCGCGCCACCCGACCGCTCCCCCCGCAGACGAACACTCAACCCTGGAAGCCGATCTCAGCGCATTAGGAGAGGCCTATCGCGCAATCGCATGTGTCCACAACCTGCTACTTCATGTGCGAAGTCCGCACACACCTGAGCGCGACGACCTTCGCAGCGAAGTGGAAGCGCTGGTGGCGCTGATCAACTCCGAATTCCAGCGCCGCGCCAAAGCCGCAAAGGCCAGCATTGCTTCAACGCCGCGCCACTAGGCACTAGGCAAATACAGATGGCGGCCGCTGGCGCGCGTCGTCGCGGCTCTCCGATAGCTGCCCGGGCATCATGCTCACCACAAAATCGATGAACGCTCTTACCTTGGCCGGAACGTGGCTCCGGCTGGGGTAGTACACGTAAAGAGGAAAGGTCTCGCCGGCCCAGTCCGTCAGAACAGGCTCCAGCGTGCCCGCATGCAGATGCATGTCGATTCCGAGATCGATCACCTGCGCGATCCCGTAGCCCGCAAGGCAGGCGCCGATTTTGGTTCCCGCATCTGTGACTGTCAGATTCCCCTTGACGGCGACCTTCACCTTCTCGTTGCCACGCCAGAACTCCCATTCGAAGGGCCTGCCGCTCGCCGGATCGATGGCGTGAATGCATTCATGGCCGTCATCGACGAGGTCCTTCGGCGAGTTGGGTCGGCCGCGTTGCGCAAGATACGACGGCGCGGCCACTGTCAGGACTCGCGGGCTGTAGAGCCTGCGACAGACCAAGCTTGAAACGGAGGGTGGTCCAAACCGAATGGCGAGATCGAATCCGTCGCTCACCAAGTCCGACAGGTCGTTTCGGGTCTCCAGCTTCAATTCAAGTGCAGGATGATTCTTCAAGAACTGCGCCAACTCCGGTGCCAGAACAAGGCGCGCAAAGACGGCATCACACGCAACGCGCAATGTTCCGTTGACGACTGAGGTTTCGCCCGAAGCGCCCACAGTCGCCTCTTCAATTCCCTGGAGCAACGGCAGCACCTTTGACAGCAGCGCATGCCCAGCGTCCGTGACTTCAACATGTCGGCTGGTGCGATGCACGAGCTTCGCGCGCAGGCGGTCCTCCAGTCGTTGAACAGCGCGACTCACTGCGGGCTGAGTCTTGCCCAGGCGAGATGCGGCGCGACCAAAGCTCTTGGATTCGGCTACAGCTGCAAGGGTAAGCAAGCCGCTTACAAGTCCTCCATCGAGGTCTTCCATGATCTATGTGTTCCTGTAATGGCAGCGATAACCGCTTCGCAGTAGCCGAGCGCGGAGGGATCTTTCACTATACGAGTCCTTTCGACCCTTCAGGAAAGTCAGCAAATGACCCAGACCCAAGCCGTACTCGCCGTGATCGATGACTATTTCAATCTGGCGTACGAACCTGCGAGCCGTGACTTCAATAAAGTCTTCCACCCGAGCTGTCTCGTCCAGTGGATTCAAGAAGGCCAGCTCAACACCATGTCGTCTCCAGACTATTCGGCGCTCATCCACGGGAGGCCAAGTCCTCGATCTACCGGCGCGCCCAGGGACGAAGCGGTTCTCTCCATGGAGAACATTTCGGACATTCTTTCAACAGCGACAGTGAGGGCGCGAGTTGGAAACAGGCTTTTCAACGATCACTTCGTTCTGCACAAGATCGAGGGAAGTTGGCTCATAGCGAACAAGGCGTCCTTCATCGTGCGTACTTTCGAGTGAAGCTTCGGGTGAACTTCGAATGAAGACGGCAAGCTCGCGTTGGCTGGCGGCCTATCAGGTGGTGGTGTCGGCGGTTCTGGCGACCTACGGAACCAAGTAGACGCCTCCCGACGCGATGTGGGCCAAACGGTGCGAACCGCGCGAAACTCGGCGCACGTTTTCATCGGACCTATCAGATGCCCACACCGAACAGCACCACTCTCCCTTCACTCGCCGAGATCGCGCAGCGCGTCGGCGCCGCGTTGAAGGAGCGCAAGCAAACGGTCGCCGTTGTCGAATCTTCCGCCGGCGGCCTCGTTTCAGCCGCGCTTCTTGCCGTACCCGGCGCATCGAGCTACTTCCTCGGTGGCGCGGTCGTCTACTCCCGGCGCGCGGGCAAGGCGCTGCTCGGCCTCACGCCGGACGACGTCGCAGGCATGCGCGCGGAGACCGAGCCCTACGCGCTAATGGTCGCAGGCAAGGTCCGCGACATGCACCGCGCCTCGTGGGGCATCAGTGAAAGCGGCGCCGCTGGGCCATCGGGCAGTCCGTATGGCGATGCGCCAGGCCACGTGTGCATCGCAGTCGTCGGCGCAGCTTCGGCAAGCAAGACTATCGCAACCGGCAATGACGACCGCGCGGCGAACATGGACCTGTTCGCGCGTCATCTTCTTGTGCTCTTCGAAGAGACATTGCTCGCCGCTGATCGCTGATCGCTGATCGCTGAACGCCGGCACGCGCTCCCGGGGCTGGATGTCAAAGCCCAAGAATGCAAGACTACGTGGATCCCCCGAATCACGCGGAGCAAGTCATGTCGCCTACAGCCCCGATCACTGACGCCAACCCCACCGTCGCTGAAATGGAGGCCCGAGTTGCGCGTTTCCGTTCACTTCAACCCACGGACGACTACGCCGATGCAGGCATCCCCGGTTGCGAGCGAACCACCTGGCGCGTGCTGGGTACGCCACCGGCGGCGCCGCTCGCGGCAGAGGGCTTTCATCTCAACATCGTCTGTTGCAATCCGGGCAAGTCTGCGCCGCTGCACAACCACCTGACGCAGGAAGTGTTCGTCGCACTGTCGGGTCGGTGGGAGGTCTTTTGGGGTCCCGCTGGCGAACGCAATGTGGTGCTGGAGACCTGGGACACGATCTCGATACCGCCCGGTGTGTCGCGCGGATTCAGGAATATCGCGGCGGAGCCGGCCTATCTCATGGGCATGGCAAGCGGCCGTGATCCCGGCAACATCAATTGGCCATCCCAGATTCGAGCCGCGGCGGCGGCGGTTGGAGTTTCCCTGCCTTAGACGAGATGGATCGGGGAATTCTGCTGCGGAGTCCCGATCTGAAATCAATCCTCGGAGAGGCTGCTGATGCCCGCAGCCCTGACGCGAGCTTCGACCTTTAGATAGATTGCGTCGCCGAGATTGCCAAGGGTAGAGTTGGATTCGGTGCGTCGCCTGAGATCTCCAACTCAAACCCTTCAAAGGGCAACTGCGATGAGTTTCAACATTCGCACGAAGATCGCCCGGGCCTTCAAGGTCGTGTTGGGCCCTTTGGGATTGAACAAGCCGACGCGGGAGCCGTGGCCCAAGATTCTTCAAGTCGCAGCAGTCATTGCCCTGCAGACACTGGCGTACGGCATCGAGCAGCAAATCGAGCACCAAATTCTTGGCGAAAGGGTCGCCAACGTCGTCATCGCTGGTCAAAGCTGGTATCAACTGATGGTGTCGGCGTATCCACGAGCGCTTTCGCCAAAGTTCAGCACCGTGGTGCACATAGACCCGAGGTCGGACCCGACCGCGGAATATTTTCCGAACAATTCATGCGTGCAAAGAAAATATTTTGCGGATCTCTTGCCTGTTCTGGCGGGCTTTGCGCCGCACGTCATCGTGCTCGACCGGCGCTTTCTGCCGCTTGGATGCGAACCAATGGCGTCAAACGATCCGACCGAAAGGCTGCAGCAGGCGATATCGCATGTCACCACGGTGTTGCACGTCCCGATCATTCTCGGGATGGGTATCGAGGAGGCTCCTCCGACGCCGAGCGGCGATAGAACTGCGGCCCATGTCATTCCGTCGTTGGGTTTCGCGCCGTCCCCGCTGCTGACGGTCGGCATCCTCAATACAGACCGTACACCCGAAAGGCTCGCTCTCGGATGGACCGTCAAGGTGCAGCCTGGGGGATCGGAGGAATGGGTCAACGGACTTGCCCTGCAATCGGCGCTCCTCCGCGAGCCCAGGCTTGTGGATGACTCCTCCGTCCTCAAGCACCTCAAGGGGAGCGGCGAATCACCCTATATGAGCCTGATACGGCCCGAGAATCTTGTGCTCGTGCGATCAGGAGACTTGCTGTGCCTTCCGATGCCGTCCAGCGATCGGAGTCTGTCTAAGCGATGCCTTGATCTGAAGCCTTCTCTTCAAAATCTGGACCGCCTCCGTGGAAAGGTGGTCTTCGTGGGTGAGGTCGGAAGAAACGTCGATCGACACAGCACAGTCATCGGCGACATCTCCGGCGTCGATCTGCAGGCTAACGCACTCGAAGCACTTTTGGACGAGAGATTCTTTCCCCCCGCGCCGGCTCTCGTCGATATTATTTTCGGAATCTTGTTCCTGTTCGCAGTAGATTGGGCGCTCTCGCACAAGACTGCCCTGGTGGCTATTGCACGTTTCGCGTCTGTAGTGTGTGTCACGCTGCTGTTGCTCGCTTTGCTCATAAGGAGCACCGGCTACTACGTTTCACCATTGGGAGTGAGCGCGCTGGTCGTCATGAAGCTTATTTGGTGGGCGGGGGAACGCACAGGATTGTTTGGATCAGCCCACGCTCACCCCGACACAAAGTGATGTCAAGTCGAAAACCAAGGACGGAGGGTCAGCATGAACGTCGACAGACCTCGTTTAGCTTTCGGACTTCTTGCGCGAGCCTGTATTGCCTTGGCGGCTGTGGTCGCAACCGTCAGCGCCAATGGTCAAACGGAGACCGCTCCGCCCAAACATCAACGACCGCCAGGCGATGAGGCAGGTGGTGTGAGCAACAAGCCAGAGACTCAAAAGGAAAGCGAAGCTGCCGGTGCCACCGCCGGCGCCACGGCCGGTGCCGCGATGGGTGCCATGACCGGCTCAGCCAAAGAGAGCGCAAAGGCGGAAGCCCGGCGGGCGGAGGCAGCCACCAGCAGCAAAGCGCGGGCCAAACAGAGCGATTCGAACAAGATGAAGCAGGACTAGTAAACGCAAGAGGCTGTGGGGAGAAGGCAATGACCATCGCCAACAGCAGCCGGATCAGCGGCCTCGACGTTTTCCCGCCGCAGCGAAACTACATGCTGCTGACGCTGTCGGATCTCCTGGAAGCGCGCCGGCACTATCACGTCCACCTGGCCCACCTCCCCAATGTCGTCGGTACCGCCGTGGGGCGCTACCTGATCCACGAGAAGGATTGGTTCGCGACCCACGCGCCAGGATACCTGCACGATGGCGAGCCTCAAGACAACGGAAAACCCAACCGCGGCGCTGGCGTGCACACCGAGTATGAAGAGACGATGCTGCGCCGGAATGCGGTGACTTTTCTCGACAGCATTCAGAAGGCGCTCTCGTCGGGAGCCAGCCACGCCAGGACGCCAGCGACGGGCCACGCGGCGGCAGTCGAAACGGTGCGGTTGATGCAGCGCACCTTCAAGACCATCAAGCCACTGTCGATCGTTGATGCCTACGACGCAGGGGATGACCTGTGGGATACCTTCGGCACCAAGACGGTGGGCGTGATGGTCGATGGCGTGCGAACCCTTCGCGCGATCTGGCGGGGCGCATGGAATGTTGCGGATGGCGAAAAACGCATCGTGGCCAGCCGTCTCGTCGGCGTTCCTCCCAAGGACCTCATTGACCTCTACATGCGCAACACGTGGATGCCGTCGAAGACGTTGAAGACGGTTGCGGCGGTCTTGAAGGGCTTGTAGCGGGGTGCTACCGCGGCGCCGCTTACGGGCGCCGCTTACGTCTTCGGCAAGCTGAGATAGTAGAAGACGAAGGACACGCCGCACCCCAACACAAAGAGGACGAGCGACACCAAATTCGAAGAGCCCTTCTCAAGCCAGGTCGGGGGCTTTCCCTCGGATGCCGGCTGCAGGCGTTTTGAGGCCTCGGCGGCGGTGGTCTTGAAGCTGCGTCCGTCGGCCAGTGTCACGGTGATCTCTTCGTTTCCAGGTGCCTGCCGGATTGCGTCGATGGCATCCGCGGAAAACCCATGACTGGTCAGAATTCCTGTCACCGCCGCCAGGTGAGGCTTGCCGCGCACAAAGTAGGCAATGACGGCCGAAATGACGATTCCCACAATGAGTATCCAGGTCATCACGTCTCCTTGGTTGATGAAGGCATGGTGGGAGCGGTGTGCGCCCTTCGGTGCAGTTCCACGACCGCGCGCCAGGTCGGAGAGAGCGCCACATTTTGCGCGGGGAAGTGCCCCGCAACAATGGTCCAGATGTTGTCGAAGAAGATATGGCAATGACGCGAGATCGTGTCGATCCGATCGGCAAGGTCGGGATGTGCGGCCTTGAGTTGCATCACCAGGAACGTCAAACGAGTACGGGGATGTGGATGCATGTCGTCACCATGGGCCCTGAAGTAGAGATGGCCCATGAAGGCCTCCGGCAGGAGTGAGTAGTCGATGCGAAACGCCAGGTAGTTGATGGTTCGATAGATCAAGCTCATGGTTTCGAACATCACCAGGACGGCAATGAGCGCAGGCATCGTGTTGTTGGCCGGCTGGTGGCTGGACAAGGTTCCCCGTAGCGCGTGCACGTCCGCATCGCACTCTCGCTGCTGCAAGGACCCCAAGCCGGCAGCGCCGGAGAAGTGACCCAGCGACAGATGCGACAGCTCATGCAAAAGACAAAAGGCGAAGGCATCCGACAAGAACTCGGCTGCGAACAGGTGGCTCCTCATGCTCGCGTAGTCGACGCCGTGCTCCGGATACGGCCAGTTCTGCGTGACGAGGCCGAATAGCGACTCGGCGACGCCGTGTAGCGTGGTCGCCGCTCTCTGGAGGTCCATCGCTGTGCTCTGGGAAAGAACCTTTTCCAGGTCGGTGGGTTGTACAGGGCGGCCGTCTCCGGCGCGCGCAAGCACCTCACCGACGAGCATGTGCAGGACCAACATCCCAGTGCTGAATACGACGGCAGTCTTTCCGTCCAGGTCATTGCGAGTCACGCTGGGGTAGATGGAGGCCAGCGGCGCAGTGCCCATCAGCAGCGAATCTCCGAGCACGATGCCGGCGGGAATGGCGCCGGCTGCATTCAGCCTGCGGTAGGCCGCCTCCAGAAGAGGGAAGGTCAACTTTTCCTGGAAGCGCGATGGGGGTGAGGGGCCCCGAAGTTCAATGGGGCCTTGGCCACCCATCGTGATGAGTTCCAGTATCGAGATCTCCACTTCATGCGGCACGACATACTGGGCGGAGTAGGCGAAGCTCGGGTCGTCAACCCGGGCGAGAAAGCCAGCCTCTCGCCAGGCTTCTTGCTGGATGTACTCCAGCAAGGTCAACGCGGGCGGGGGCGGCACTTTTCGCCGACACAAGAACTGCAGCGCTCGTATTGGCACGTTGATCCTTTTGCCGCGGAGGACTGGTTCGCAAGAATACTGTGTGAGTGCCCCTGCGCTGCGTCGAATGATGCCCGCCGGCTGACCACGCTACCCGCGCTTCGTCGCAATCAACGGCTTCACATCCGGCGCATTGACGCGAGGCCGATTGGCCTCGACAGCGGGCAGCGCGTCGACTTCCTTCATGCTCGCAAGGCTGCGCCGCGTGAGGTCCTGATAAGTGCGCGTGCCTTCCAGCTTCCACGCGACTTCCTGGTCGCTCAGCTCGCGCATCACCTTGGCAGGAATACCGGCGGCGAGCGAACGCGGAGGGATTTTCTTGCCGGCCGGAACGAAGGCGCAGGCCGCGAGGATGGCTGCTTCGCCGACTTCGGCCTCGTCCATGACGACGGCGTTCATGCCGACCAGTGCGTCACGTCTGACGATGCAGCTGTGCAGCACTGCGCCGTGGCCGATGTGGCCGTTTTCTTCGACGACGGTGTCATGCGCGGGGAAGCCGTGGATCACGCACGTGTCCTGCAGGTTGGAGCCGCGCTCGAGCACGATGCGCCCGAAGTCGCCGCGCAGCACCGCGCACGGCCCGACGTAGCAGCCGGGGCCGACGATCACGTCACCGATCAGTACGGCTGTCGGATGCACATAGGCGCTGGGGTCGATGACCGGCACCACTCCTTCGATCGAATAACAAGGCAAGGCTGTCTCCTTTGAGTTGACGGGAAGGGGCCTCGGCAGATCGTCGGCAGATATGCGGGTTTCCCCGTGGGTCTTTTGACTTGCGCCCGGCTGGTGTGGATCTTATGATTCACCGACCGGTCGGTCAACAATACTCGTGACACAGATCGGCCCCACCTCTCGACTGCGCCCACGACTGGAGACAAAGCTTGTCCGATTCACTCGTCCTTGCATCGCAAGACGGCCCGGTATTGACGCTCACGCTGAACCGGCCCGCCGCACTCAACAGCTTCACCGGTGCCATGCACGAGCAGCTTCGCGCTGCACTCGATGCGGCGGCGTCGAATGCCGAAGTCCGCTGTCTGATCCTGACGGGTGCGGGCCGCGGCTTCTGTGCCGGCCAGGATCTTGCCGACCCGATGGTCGCTCCGTCGCCTGACGGCGAGCCGCCCAAGGATCTGGGCTGCGCGATTGAGATCCTCTACAAGCCCCTCGTGCGACGGCTGAAATCAATGCCGTTTCCGGTGATCGCCGCGGTGAACGGTGTCGCGGCCGGCGCGGGTGCGAACCTGGCGCTCAATTGCGATCTCGTGCTGGCGGGTCAATCCGCGAGCTTCATTCAGGCTTTCGCGAAGATTGGCCTTGTGCCCGACACGGGCGGCACGTGGCTTCTGCCGCGCATCGTGGGCCGCGCGCGCGCCATGGGGCTCGCGATGCTCGGCGACAAGCTCGGCGCTGCCGAAGCCGAGCGCATTGGTCTGATCTGGAAGTGCGTCGACGATGCAGCGCTGGCCGAAGAGGCCCGCAATCTCGCAGTGCGCCTCGCCGCAATGCCGGTGAAGGCACTGGCCGCGACGCGCAGCGCCATCGATGCAGCGCAACACCTCACGCTTGATCAGGCGCTGGACCGCGAAGCCGTTGTCCAAGCCGAGCTCGGCCGCGCACACGACTACCTCGAAGGCGTTGCCGCCTTCGGCGCAAAGCGCGCTCCCGTCTTCACCGATCGCTGATTCACCATGACCGCACCCCAATCCGACCGCACGCCGCAACAGACCGCGGAACTCGTCCGCGAGCGCATGTTCGCCAATGACCGCGCCGCGAAGAGCCTCGGCATGGAAATCGCCGAAGTCTCTCCGGGCAATGCAACGATCTCGATGACGGTGCGCGAGCACATGCTCAATGGTCACGACATTTGCCACGGCGGCTTGATCGCGACGCTCGCCGACACGGCTTTCGCGTACGCCTGCAATTCGTACAACGAGCTGACGGTGGCTTCGGGCTTTTCAATCGACCTGATGGCGCCGGGCCGCGAGGGTGACGTGCTCACCGCGCGCAGCTTCGAGGTGTCGAAGGCGGGCCGAACCGGGGTCTACGACTGCGAAATCACCAACCAGCGCAACGAACGCATCGCCGTGTTCCGCGGCCGTTCGTACACCATCAAGGGCAAGCCGGCCGTCGCCGCGTGAGCCGCCCGAGGAGACATCCATGCCTGTGAAGCAACCCGCCCCGGGTGAACTCGATCCCATCGAGACCGCGAGCCGCGACGAGATCCAGTCGCTGCAGTTGCAGCGCCTGCGTTGGTCGCTCAAGCACGCCTACGACAACGTGCCGCACTACCGCAAGGCGTTCGACGAAAAGGGCGTTCATCCGGACGATCTGAAGCAACTGAGCGACCTTGCCAGCTTCCCCTTCACGACCAAGAAGGACCTGCGCGATAACTACCCCTTCGGCCTGTTCGCGGTTCCGAGAGAGCAGGTCTCGCGCGTTCATGCGTCGTCGGGCACCACGGGCAAGCCCACGGTGGTCGGCTATACCAAGAACGACATCGACACCTGGGCATCGTTGGTCGCACGTTCGATCCGCGCTGCAGGCGGCCGTGCGGGGGACATCGTGCACATCGCGTATGGCTATGGCCTTTTCACCGGCGGACTGGGCGCGCACTACGGCGCCGAGCGGCTGGGCTGCACGGTGATTCCGATGTCCGGCGGGCAGACCGAAAAGCAGGTGCAGCTCATCCGCGACTTCAAGCCCGAGATCATCATGGTCACCCCGAGCTACATGCAGGTGATCGTCGAAGAGTTTGTGCGCCAGGGGCTCGACCCGCGCGAATGCTCCCTCAAGGTGGGCATCTTCGGCGCCGAGCCGTGGACCGAGGCGATGCGCCATGAGATCGAAGGCAAGGCCGGCATCGATGCGGTCGACATCTACGGCCTCTCCGAAGTGATGGGCCCCGGCGTCGCCAGCGAATGCATCGAGACCAAGGACGGCCCGGTGCTTTGGGAAGACCACTTCTATCCGGAGATCATCGATCCCGAAACCGGCGAAGTGCTGCCCGAAGGCTCGGAGGGCGAGCTTGTCTTCACGTCGCTGACGAAAGAAGCGCTGCCCATCATTCGCTACCGCACGCGCGACCTCACGCGTCTCTTGCCGCCCACTGCACGTTCGTTCCGCCGCATGGGCAAGATCGTCGGGCGCTCCGACGACATGCTGATCATTCGCGGCGTGAACGTCTTCCCGACACAGATCGAGGAGATCGTGTTGCAGCACGCCAAGCTCTCAGGCCAATACCAGATCAACGTCAGCCGCGATGGGTTGCTCGACACGGTGGAAGTGCAGTGCGAGTTGCAGCCGCTCGCCGCGCCGACGACCGGCGACCAGGAAGTACGCGAGATCGCGGGATGGCTCCAGCAGCGCATCAAGACGCTCGTGGGCATCTCGACCACCGTGAATGTGCTCAAGCCCGACAGCATTGAACGCACGCTGACCGGCAAGGCGCGGCGCGTCATCGACAAGCGCTCGCGCTGAAACGCCAACAACTTCATGCTGAAGAAACTCTCTCTCCTTTGCGCAGCCCTTGCGCTTGCCGGATGCGCCGCCACCACGGCCACCTCGACGGGATCGGTCACGATCAAGCGCGACAGCTACGGCGTGCCGCATGTGTATGCCAACGACGCGCGCGGCCTGTTCCATGGCTACGGCTACGTGGTTGCCGAAGACCGGCTGTTCCAGATGGAGATGGCGCGTCGTGCGGTGCTCGGCACAGTCTCGGAGGTCATGGGGCCCAAGTACGTGGCGCTCGACAAGGGCAGCCGCTCGGCTTTCACGCCGGCTTCGATCCAGGCACAGATGGCCAAGCTCTCGCCGGAGGACCGGGCCATCTTCGACGGATATGCCGCAGGCTTCAATGCGCGCGTCAAGGAGGTCCTGGCTGACAGGGCCCAATTGATGCCGAAGCAGTTCATCGACGCCGGCTTCGAGCCCAAGGCCGACTGGACGGGCTACGACGTCGCGATGATCTGGGTCGGAACGATGGCCAACCGCTACTCCAATGCGAGCAGCGAAATCGCCAATCTCCGCCTGTTGAATCAATTGCAGAAGGCGCGCGGAGATGCCGTCGGCCGCGAACTCTTCGATCAGATCCGCTGGATCGAGGACCCACTTGCGCCGACCACGGTTCCGCGCGTCGGCGGACGGGCGCAGGCCGCATTGGCACCAGCGAGCGACGCCACAAGGGCGAACGAAGCTTCGGCGCAGATTACGCAACTGGCGCATCTGGCGCCGGTTTCGCCCGAGTTGCTGGCGTCCAGCAGCGACGTCGATGCAGCGCGGCGCGGTGTTGCCCAGCCGTGGCAGCGGCCGATCGCGAGCAATCTCTGGATCGCAGGCCCGAAGAAGACCACCGACGGCAGCACCGTGCTGATCAACGGGCCGCAGTTCAACTGGTTCAATCCGTCGTATGTGTTCGCGATCGGGCTGCATGGCGCCGGCTATGACGTGACGGGCAACACGCCCTTCGCGCATCCCGTCGTCCTGTTCGGCACCAACGGAAAGATCGCCTGGGGCGCGACCGCGGGTCCGCTGGACGTCAACGACATGTACCAGGAGAAGCTCAACCCGTCGAATCGCTACGAGTACCTCTTCAACGGCGCCATGCGACCGATGGGCAAGCGCACGGAGATCATCAAGGTCAAGGGCGAGCCGGACCAGAGCCTCGACGTCTATTCGACCGTGCATGGCATCGTCACGGACTTCGACCTGCCGAACAACACCGCTTTCTCGATGAAGCGCAGTTGGGACGGCTATGAACTCGAATCGCTGCTCGGCTGGATCCATTCAATGCAGGCCAGGAACTGGGACCAGTGGCTGGCGCAGGCTTCGCGCGTTGCCATCACCATCAACTGGTACTACGCGGACGCCGACGGCAACATCGGCTATGTTTCGCCCGGCCGGCTGCCGATGCGTCCGGCTTCGCAGGATCTGCGGCTGCCCGCGATCGGCGATGGCTCGATGGAGTGGCTTGGCATTCGCCCTTTCAAGGAAGATCCGCAGGTGCTGAACCCGGCGCAGGGCTTCATCGCGAACTGGAACAACCAGTCAGCGCCTGGAGCGGTGAGCGACGGCGGCAACTATGGCGCGGCCGACCGGGTCAACGAATTCATTGCGCGACTGCAAGCCAAGCCGCGACTGACAGGCGACGAGCTCTGGGCCATCAATCGCAGCACGGCCTACGCAGACACGAACGCGCGCTACTTTGTGCCGTTCATCATCGAGGCGACGCGCAGCTTGCCGGCCAGCGATCCCGCAAAGCGCGCGGCGCAGATCCTCGGCGCATGGAACATGGAGAACGACGACCCGACCGAGCAGGGCGTCTACCAGAGCCCGGCCACGGCGATCATGATGACCTGGCTGCCGATCATCTACAAGCAACTGCTGGCCGACGATCTGCCCCCCGAGGTGTTTGCCGGCTACGCGAGCGCAGGCTATGCGGGCGCGACGCAGGTCGCCAGCATTCGGCCGGGCAACGGTTCGAAGTTGCTCTACAACGCACTGCTCGGCACCAAGGCCGGGGTGCCCCAGCGCTACGACTTCTTCAATGGCGCAGACAAGAACGCGATGATCCGGAGCACGCTGGCGCAAGCGGTGTCTGAACTGACGGCGCGTTACGGCAGCGATCCCGTTCGCTGGCGCACCCCGGTCACCAAGCATGTGTTCCTCACCAGCAACTTCATCGGCGCGCCGCAAGCGAGTGCGGACGAACTGCTGACGCTGCCGAGCTTCATGAATCGCGGTACGCAGAACGACAAGATCGTGTTCTCGCCCGGCAGCGTTTCGATGTGCACGGCGGCGCCTCCCGGACAGAGCGGCTTCGTTGCGCCCGATGGCCGCAAGGCCGCGCACTACAGCGACCAGATGGCGCTCTTCAAGGACTTCGGCTGCAAGAGCGAAGCACTGACACCGGCCGATGTGGATCGCCATCTCGAATCCACCCGGCAACTGACGTATTGACGGCAGAAGCCGCATTGACCCTTCGATAGGAGATCACGATGTACACGCAAGCCATGGACACGATGGGCAAAGAGCCCGGCGACGGCAAGAAGGCCGTACGCTCCGCTGACGAGATGCAGCTCGAACAACGCTTCGACGCCCGCATCGACGCTGGCGACTTCATCGAAGCGAAGGACTGGATGCCCGAGCACTACCGCAAGACGCTGGTGCGCCAGATCAGCCAGCACGCGCATTCCGAAATCGTCGGCATGCTGCCCGAGGGCAACTGGATCACGCGCGCGCCGACGCTCAAGCGCAAGGCCATCCTGCTGGCAAAGGTGCAGGACGAGGCGGGCCACGGCCTCTATCTGTATTCGGCCGCGGAGACGCTCGGTACTTCGCGCGACCAGATGGTCGATGCGCTGCACACGGGTCGCGCCAAATACAGCTCGATCTTCAACTACCCCACGCTGACTTGGGCCGACATGGGCACGATCGGCTGGCTGGTCGACGGCGCCGCGATCATGAACCAGGTGCCGATCTGCCGCTGCTCTTATGCGCCGTACGCGCGCGCCATGGTCCGCATCTGCCGCGAAGAGAGCTTCCATCAGCGCCAGGGCTTCGAAGCGCTGCTCACGATGATGCAGAAGGGCACCGACGCGCAGAAGGCGATGGTGCAGGACGCAGTCGACCGCTGGTGGTGGCCTTCGATCATGATGTTCGGTCCGCCGGATGATCAGTCGCCCAATTCGGCGCAATCGATGCGCTGGGGCATCAAGCGGTTTTCGAACGACGATCTGCGCGCCAAGTTCATCGATGCCGCCGTGGAGCAGGCCAAGGTGTTGGGCGTGACGCTGCCCGACCCTGACCTGAAGTGGAACGAAGAGCGCCAGCACCACGACCACGGCCCCATCGACTGGAGCGAGTTCTGGCGCGTCATTGCCGGCGACGGCCCCTGCAACCGCGAGCGCCTCGGTGCTCGCGTGAAGGCGTGGGAAGACGGCGCCTGGGTGCGCGAAGCCGCACTGGCCCACGCCGCGCGCCGCGCAGCCCCCGAACCGCTCGCGGCATAGCTCGCAGGCACAGAGCAAGGAACACGATCATGAGCAGCAGCACCAATCCGACAACAACTGAAGCACCTGGCGTCGCGACAGAGTGGCCCCTGTGGGAAGTCTTCGTACGCAGCAAGTCGGGCCTCGACCACAAGCACTGCGGCAGCCTGCATGCCGCCGATCCGAAGATGGCGATCCAGATGGCCCGCGACGTCTACACGCGCCGCCAGGAAGGCACCAGCGTGTGGGTGGTGCGTTCAGACCAGATCGTCGCGAGCGACCCGGGTGACAAGGACATGTACTTCGATCCAATGGAAGACAAGGTCTACCGCCATCCCACGTTCTACCAGCTGCCCGGCTCGGTAGACCACATGTGATGAACACTCGCCCCCAGCCTCGAGGATCATTGAAATGACGGCCTCTATCGCCATCGAATCGACGCCTGCCGTGCAGTACTTGCTGCGCATCGGCGACACCTGCCTGATCCATGCGCAGCGCATCTCCGAGTGGTCGGGCCACGCTCCGATCCTCGAAGAGGACATCGCGATGTCGAACATGGCGCTGGACCTTATTGGCCAGGCGCGCGCCGTGCTGACGCTTGCCGGCCAGATCGAAGGGCAAGGGCACGACGAAGACCAGCTCGCGTTCCTGCGCGACGAGAAGGACTACCGCAATCTCACGATGGTCGAACTGCCGCGCGGCGACTTCGCCTTCACGGTGATGCGCAACGCGATGGTCGCCACGTTGATGAAGCTGTTGTGGGAACGCTTGCACAGCTCCAGGAACGCCGAACTCTCAGGCATCGCCGGAAAGGCCGTCAAGGAAGCGCGCTACCACCAGCAGCATGCGGCCGACTGGGTCGTGCGCCTGGGCGATGGCACGGATGAATCGCGGCAACGCATCGAGAAGGCGCTGAAGGACCTGTGGCTCTATGTGCCGGAGTTCTTCGAATCGGATGCAGTCGACGACGCCGCGCACACCGCTGGCATCGGCCCGCGCTGGGTTGACCTGAAGGAGCCTTGGCTGGCCGACATGAAGGCCATTCTCGAAGAAGCGACGCTTTCAGCGCCCAGTGAAGCCGCATTCCGAAGCACCGGCAAGCGCGGCGTACACAGCGAGCACATGGGCTACATCCTCGCCGAGATGCAGCACCTGCAGCGGGCGTTCCCAGGAGGGGTATGGTGAACGCGTCGCCAGCATCCGTCGCGGCGCGCTGCGAGCAGGCGTGGGACGTGCTCGCCACGGTGCTCGACCCCGAAGTGCCTGCGCTGTCGGTGCGCGACCTGGGCATCGTGCGCGACGTGATCGAACATGACGACAAGCTGGAAGTGGTGTTGACGCCGACTTATTCAGGCTGCCCTGCCACGGAGGTCATCGAGCACGACGTCCTCGCGGCGATCGACAAGGCCGGGCTCGGCCCCGCCTACGTCACGCTGCAACGCGCTCCGGCGTGGACCACGGACTGGATCAGCGCCGAAGGCCGTCGCAAGCTCTTCGAGTACGGCATTGCGCCGCCAGGACCGGTATCGCCGGACGGCGCCGTGCCGATCCGCATCTTCGGCCGCAAGGCGGATGCGGTCGCTTGCCCGCGCTGCGGCAGCAAGAACACCGAGCGCTTGTCGGCATTCGGTTCGACCGCGTGCAAGTCGATGTATCGCTGCATCGCCTGCCGCGAGCCTTTCGAACACTTCAAACCCATCTGAAGCGGCCAATGCCATGAGCGTCATGTTTCACCCACTGCGCGTGCGCGCGGTCGAGCCCGACACCGAAGAAGCGGTGATTGTTTCGTTCGACGTCCCGACCGATCTGCGCGACGTCTTCGGTTTCACCCAGGGCCAGTACCTCACCTTGCGCAAGGACATCGATGGACAGGACCTGCGCCGCTCGTATTCGATCTGCGCGGGTGTGGACGATGGCGAGCTGCGCGTGGGCGTGCGCAAGGTCAAGGGCGGCACCTTCTCGAACTGGATCAACGAGCAGCTCCAGCCGGGCGACACCATCAACGTGATGGCACCGCAAGGCCGCTTCTTCGTGCCGATCGAACCGCAGTCGCGGCGCCAGCACGTGGGCATCGTCGGCGGCAGCGGCATCACGCCGATCTTGTCGATCATGAAGACCGTGCTTGCGCGCGAGCCGCATTCGCGCTTCACGCTGATCTACGGCAATCGCAAGCTGCAGTCGACGATGTTCAAGGAGGAGCTGGAAGACCTCAAGAACCGCTACATGACGCGGCTGGTGCTGCATCACGTGTTCTCGGGCGAGCCGACCGATGCGCCGCTGAACATGGGCCGCATGAACCGCGACAAGATCGGCGAGTTCCTGCGCACGGTGGTTCCGGCCGGCAGCATCGACCATGCGTACATCTGCGGACCTTTCCAGATGAACGACGAGGCCGAGGCGGCGCTGCTCGCGGCGGGGGTGCCCGAAGAGCGCATCCACATCGAGCGATTCGGCGTCGCGGCGCCCGAAGGCGCGCCGGTGGGCGCCGTCATCCACGAAGCACGGCCCGGCGATGCCGAACTCGCGAAGATCGTCATCATTCGCGACGGCTTTCAGCGCGAGATCGAGTTCCACAAGGACCAGCCGAGCATTCTGGATTGCGCCTCGGCCGCGGGCCTCGAAGTGCCGTTCTCATGCACCTCGGGCGTGTGCGGCACCTGCCGCGCCAAGCTGGTCGAAGGGCAGGTGCGGATGGAGCGAAACTTCGCGCTCGACAAGAACGAGATCGCTGCCGGCTTCGTCCTGACCTGCCAGGCCCATCCGCTGAGCGAGCGCGTGGTCCTGTCGTTCGACGAACGCTAGAACATCCAACCCGGAAAGAAAAAATTCCATGGCACGCGGACGCTCACCCGGATATGAAGACCAGCGCGAAATGATCCTGGATCGTGCCGCGCAGCTCTTTGCCAACCGGGGCTATTCCGCGACGTCGATGAACCAGGTGGCCGAAGCCTGCGGCTTCTCGAAAGCGCTGCTCTATCACTACTACCGCGACAAATACAGCCTGCTGATCAGCATCGCGGAAAACCACGTGTCACGCCTCGAGGATCTGGTGGCCGATGTCGACCAGCAGGCCCTGTCGCCCGAAGCGCACCTGCGAGAGTTGATCCGGCGCTTCGTCCAGGAATACGCGGGCGCGCGGCATGCACACCGCGTGCTGACTGAAGACGTGAAGTTCATGGAGCCCACGGACCGCGAGCGCGTGCTGGGCACCCAGCGCAAAGTCGTCGCCGGCTTCGCGCACGCGGTGATGGCGTTGCGCCCCGACTTGCGCAAGACCACGCTCGCCAAGCCACTGACAATGCTGCTGTTCGGAATGATCAACTGGATGTTCATCTGGATGCGGCCCGACGGCGAGCTCGACTACGACGCGATGGCGCCAGTAGTAGCAGACCTCTTCCTCGGCGGGCTTCCAGGTGTCAGACTTCCGCGGCCCGTTGTCCAGGCGGACGCCTGAGACAGCCGGACATCAATACCTTTTCATTTTTTCCAAACCAGCAAAACGGAGACAACCGCATGAGCATGAAACACCTCAAACCCTTCGCCGTGATCGCGGCGCTGATTGCATCGGCGTTCGCGCACGCCGACATCAACGTCGGCGTCACCGTGTCGGCGACGGGGCCTGCCGCATCGCTCGGTATTCCCGAGAAGAACACCATCGCGCTGATGCCCAAGACCATCGGCGGCCAGAAGGTCAACTACATCGTTCTCGACGATGCGAGCGACACCACGGCGGCGGTGAACAACACGCGCAAGCTGATCTCCGAGAACAAGGTCGACGTCATCCTCGGCTCGACCACCACGCCCAATTCGCTCGCCATGATCGACGTCGCGGCCGAGAGCCAGACGCCGATGATCTCGATGGCTGCTTCCGCCCGCATCATCGAGCCGATGGACGCCAAGCGGCGCTGGGTGTTCAAGACGCCGCAGAACGACATCATGATGTCGCTCGCCATTGCCGAGCACATGGCGGCCAATGGTGTGAAGACGGTGGGCTTCATCGGCTTCTCCGACGCTTATGGCGAAGGCTGGTTCCAGGAGTTCTCCAAGGCGGCCGATCTGAAGAAGATAAAGATCGTTGCCAACGAGCGCTATTCGCGCACCGACACGTCGGTCACCGGCCAGACGCTGAAGATCATGTCTGCCAAGCCCGATGCGGTGCTCGTCGCGGGGTCCGGCACGCCGGCCGCACTGCCGCAGAAGAGCCTGAAGGAGCGCGGCTATGGCGGCAAGCTCTACCAGACGCACGGCGTGGCAAACGCCGACTTCCTGCGCGTGGGCGGCAAGGATGTCGAAGGCACCTTCCTGCCGGCAGGTCCGGTGCTGGTCGCGGAGCAGTTGCCTGCTTCCAATCCGGTGAAGAAGTCGGCGCTGGCGTACGTGTCGGCTTACGAGGGCGCTTACGGCAAGGGTTCGGTGTCGACCTTCGGCGCGCACGCCTGGGATACCGGTCTGCTGATGACTGCCGCGGTTCCGGTAGCGCTCAAGAAGGCACAGCCGGGTACGCCTGAATTCCGCGCTGCATTGCGCGACGCGCTCGAACAGATCAAGGAGCTGCCTGGTGCCCACGGCGTGTTCAACATGACACCGAACGATCACCTCGGCCTGGACCAGCGCGCACGCGTGATGGTCAAGATCGAAAACGGCGCCTGGAAATACATCCCACCCGCACAGTGAACGACGTGAGCTGGTTCCGCGCTATTTCTAAAACGTGCCCGGCGCTCCGGATCCTCTTTGCGGGAGCTGCCGCGGAGCCGGCTTCGCCGGGCCGCTGGCAGCGCCCCCTTGAGGGGGGTGGCGGCCACACGCAGTGGGCAAGCCTGGGGGTGTGATGGACACTCAGATCGCCCTTTTGCTGGGGCAGGACGGCATCGTCAACGGGGCGGTCTACGGACTGATGGCCTTGGCGCTGGTGCTGGTTTTTTCGGTCACGCGGGTGATCTTCATTCCGCAGGGCGAACTCGTGGCTTTTGGTGCGCTGTCGATGGCGGCGCTCAACGGCGGACGTACGCCGGCCACGCTCTGGCTACTGCTGGCGCTTGCGGTCGCAACGCTTGGAGTTGAAGCCTGGCGCTGGAAGCGGGGCGCCACGGTGGATTGGAAGGCCACGGCTGTGTGGACGATCGCCTTTCCGGCGCTGGCTTCCCTGCTCGTGCTCGCTGTTCATCCATCGTCGCTCGCCATGCAGGCAGTCACGGCGCTGGTGCTCATCACGCCGCTCGGGCCGCTGCTGTACCGGCTCGCGTATCGGCCGTTGGCTGATGCGACCGTGCTGATTCTGTTGATCGTTTCGGTCGCGTTGCACGGAGTGCTGGTCGGCCTCGGCTTGTTGTTCTTCGGCGCCGAAGGATCGCGCACGCCTGCTTTCTCCGAGGCGCAATTCGACATCGGCGGTGTTCCGATCAGCGGCCAGTCGATGGTGGTGGTGGGCGTCGCCTTCGTGCTGGTGGTGCTGATGTTCGTCTTCTTCGAACGCTCCATCGTCGGCAAGGCGCTGCGCGCCACGGCAATGAATCGCGTCGGCGCGCGGCTCATGGGCATCCCAACCGATCTTTCGGGCGACCTGAGCTTTGCCCTCGCAGCCTTGATCGGCGCCGTCTCCGGCCTGCTCATCGCACCGCTGACGACTGTCTATTACGACACCGGCTTTCTCATCGGGCTCAAAGGCTTCGTCGCGGCGATCGTGGGCGGGCTCGGTAGCTATCCGATTGCGCTGCTCGGTGCGCTGCTGGTGGGCCAACTCGAAGCCTTCTCTTCGTTCTGGGCCAGTGCATTCAAAGAGGTTCTCGTGTTCACGCTGATCATTCCCGTCCTGTGGTGGCGCTCGCTGCGCAGCCGTCATGTGGAGGATGAAGAATGACGCGGCGCTATCTCACGTTGCTGTGCATTGCGGCGCTGGCGCTCAGTTGGGCCTGGCTTCCGGAATTCACCGTCACGCTCTTCAGCTACATCGGTCTCTATTCGATGGTCGCGGCGGGCCTTGTCATGCTCACCGGCATCGGCGGCATGACGTCTTTCGGGCAAGCGGCTTTCGTTGCCGTCGGCGCGTATGCGACTGCTTGGGTCTGCACGTCGCCGGTTGCGGCTTCAGCGTTGGGCGGGGTGGTTTCGCCGGGCGTGCTGCCGTGGGTCGGGCTGGTGCTCGGGCTTGTGCTCACCTTTGCGATCGCGTGGGGATTGGGCGCCATCACGCTCAAGCTGTCGGGCCACTACTTGCCGCTGTGCACGATTGCATGGGGGCTGAGCCTCTATTTCCTCTTCGGCAACCTGGAGTTCCTCGGTGGGCAGACCGGGATCACCGGCGTTCCGGCGCTCACGGTGGCGGGTTTCTCGCTCGCATCGCCGCGCGCATTGGGCCCGTTGATCTGGGCGGTCCTGTTGCTGGCGCTCTGGGCGCTGCACAACCTGCTCGATTCGCGCGAGGGCCGCGCCATCCGCGCGCTCAAGTCGGGCCGCGTGATGGCCGAGTCGATGGGTGTCGATACGGCGCGCTATCGGGTCAAGGTGTTCGTTCTTGCGGCGCTGCTCGCGGCGCTGTCGGGCTGGCTCTATGCGCACATGCAGCGCTTCGTCAATCCGACGCCCTTCAACCTCAACATCGGCATCGAATACCTGTTCATGGCCGTGGTCGGAGGCGCCGGACATCTTTGGGGCGCAGTGCTTGGCGCAACGCTGATCACGCTGGTCAAGGAGCAGTTGCAGGACATCCTGCCCAAGCTGCTTGGCGCAAGCGGCAACTTCGAAGTGATCGTGTTCGGGCTGCTGATGCTCTTCGTGCTGCAACGCTTCGCCGAAGGGATGTGGCCCACGCTGGCGCGCGTGTCCGGTCGATTCCTCAAGCCGGACCCCGTGCCTGTGCCGAAGACGACCACCACGCTTGCCACTCGCAAACTACCTCCTGCGGGCCAACTGCTGCTGGAGGCGGACAAGGTCACGAAGCGCTTCGGCGGGCTCGTCGCCAACAACGCGGTGGCGATGACGCTCAAGGCCGGCGAAGTGCATGCGCTGATCGGCCCGAACGGCGCCGGCAAGAGCACCTTCTTCAACATGATTTCCGGCGTCGACGATCCGAGTGAAGGCGAAGTGCGCCTGATGGGCGAGCCGATGCGTGGCAGGCCATCGCGCGAGTTCGCGGCACGCGGGCTCGGTCGCACCTTTCAGCATGTGCGTCTGCTCGGCATGCGCAGCGTGCTGGAGAACGTGGCGCTGGGTGCCCACCGGCGCGGGCGACATGGCTGGTTGAGTTCGATGTTGCGGATGGACCGTGCGGAAGAAGCCGCACTTCTGGCCGAAGCCCGCCGCCAGATCGAGCGCTGCGGGCTCGGCGAATACGCCGACGCGCCGGCCGCCTCGCTGGCGCTGGGCCAGCAGCGCGTGGTCGAGATCGCACGCGCGCTCGCGGGCCAGCCCGCCGCACTGCTGCTCGACGAACCGGCGGCGGGCCTGCGCCACCTCGAAAAGCAGGCGCTTGCAACACTGCTTTCGCAACTGCGCGCCGAAGGGCTGGGCATCCTCGTCGTCGAGCACGACATGGAATTCGTCATGAACCTCGCCGACCGCATCACCGTGCTGGAGTTCGGCACCGTCATCGCCGAAGGCACGCCGGCCGAAGTGCAATCCAATCCCCGCGTGCTGGACGCCTACCTCGGCGGCAGCGACGAACCGATCCCGATGGCTGCATGACATGAACCCGCTCTTCGAACTCCAGGACTTCAGCGTCGCCTACGGCGCGGTCGAGGCGGTGCATGGCGTCGCATTGCGCGTCGACGAGGGCGAGATCGTCACCGTCATCGGCCCCAACGGCGCGGGCAAGACCACGTTGCTGTGTGCGGCGATGGGCTTGCTGCGCTCCACCGGCAGCCTCACGCTGGCCGGCGAGCGCATCGCACGGCCAAGCGTCGAAGCGATGGTGGCGCGCGGCGTGGCGCTGGTGCCCGAGCGGCGCGAGCTCTTCGGCGAAATGTCGGTCGAAGACAACCTGCTGCTCGGCGGCTTCTATCGCTGGCGCACGGGCAAGCGCGATCAGCGCGAGCGCATGGACGAAGTGTTCGCGATCTTCCCGCGCCTGAAAGAGCGCCGCGCGCAGCTCGCCAGCACGCTGTCGGGTGGCGAGCGGCAGATGCTTGCTATCGGTCGCGCGCTGATGGCGCGTCCGCGTCTGCTGATGCTCGATGAGCCGTCGCTCGGCCTCGCACCGTTGATCGTGCGCGAAGTGCTGCATGTCGTCTCTTCATTGCGCTCGCATGGCGTCTCGGTGCTGCTGGTCGAGCAGAACGCGCGTGCCGCCTTGCAGGTCGCCGATCGCGGCTACGTGCTTGAAACCGGCGCGGTCGCATTGACCGGCCCTGCGCAGGCACTGCTGCACGACCGCCGAATCATCGACACCTACCTTGGCCTCGGCAACAAGAACGCCGTCGCTGCCTGACTGTCCGCAGAACGGAGAAATTCATGACCCAGACCCTTCAAAGCTTCATCGGTGGCCGCTGGCTCGGCCAGCAGGGCGCGCAAGAGCTTCGCAGTGCAATCAACGGCCGAGCCGTGGCGAGCACGCATGCCGAAAGCATCGACTTCGGCGAGGCGCTCGATCACGCACGCAACATCGGCTTGCCCAATCTTCTGGCGATGGATTTCCAGCAGCGCGCGCAACGCCTGCGAGCGCTGTCGAAGTACATCGCCGAGCACAAGGAAGAGCTGTACGCGATTTCTGCGCACACGGGCGCCACGCGCGCGGACAGCTGGATCGACATCGAAGGCGGTGCCGGTACGCTGGCCGCTTATGCGGGCATCGGCGGCAACGAACTGCCGTCGGGCAACCTCGTGCATGAAGGCCCGGCGATGCCGCTCGGCAAGAAGGGCGGCTTTGCGGGAACGCACATCCTGGTGCCTCGCCGAGGTGTCGCGGTACACATCAACGCGTTCAATTTCCCCGTGTGGGGCCTGCTCGAAAAATGGGCGCCGAGCTTTCTTGCGGGCATGCCCTGCATCGGCAAGCCGGCCACTTCGACCAGCTACCTGACCGAAGCGCTGGTGCGGATGATGCACCGCTCGGGTCTGTTGCCGGAGGGCAGTCTGCAACTGGTGATCGGCAGCACGGGCGACCTGCTCGACCGGCTCAATGGCTCCGATGTCGTGAGCTTCACCGGCTCGGCGGACACTGCCGCGAAGCTGCGCGTGCATCCCAATGTCGTGCGCCAATCGATCCCTTTCAACGCCGAGGCCGACTCGCTGAACTGCGCCATCCTCGCGCCGGATGTCTCGCCCGACGATGAAGAGTTCGATCTTTTCGTCAAGGAAGTGGCGCGCGAGATGACCGTCAAGTCGGGCCAGAAGTGCACCGCCATCCGCCGCGCGATCGTCCCGCGTCAACATCTCGACGCCGTGGCCGACAAGCTGCGTGCGCGGCTCGCGAAGATGGTCGTCGGCGACCCCTCGCTCGAAGACGTGCGCATGGGCGCGCTCGCATCGCACGCGCAGCAGGCCGACGTCGCCGAGCGCGTGCGCATGCTGATGCAAGGCGCGGAACTGGTCTTCGGCGAGCGCGATGGATTTGCGCCGCGCGGCGAAGGCGCAGCGGAGGGCGCGTTCTTCTCGCCGACGCTTCTGCTTTCACGCGAACCGATGCGCCACGATGCCGCGCACGATGTCGAAGCGTTCGGCCCGGTGAGCACACTCATGCCTTATGAGGGGCTCGATGAAGCGCTCGCACTGGCCGCGCGCGGACGCGGCAGCCTTGTCGCCACACTGGTCACCAAGGACCCGGCCACCGCCGCCAAGGCCATCCCCTTTGCGGCCGCACACCACGGACGCCTGCTCGTGCTCGACCGCGAAGCCGCAGCCGAATCGACCGGCCATGGTTCGCCTTTGCCCTTCCTCAAGCATGGTGGCCCGGGCCGCGCAGGCGGCGGCGAAGAGCTGGGCGGCTTGCGCGCCGTCAAGCACTACCTGCAACGAGCGGCCGTGCAAGGCTCGCCGAGCATGCTGGCGGCAGTCACCGGCGAATACGTGCGCGGTGCCAAGCTGAACGAATCCGAAGTGCATCCCTTCCGCAAGCACTTCGAAGACCTGCAGATCGGCGACTCGCTGCTCACGCACCGGCGCACGGTGGGCGAGGCCGACATCGTTGCCTTCGGTGGCATCTCCGGCGATTACTTCTACATGCACTTCGACGAAGTGGCCGCGAAGGAGAGCCCCTTCGGCAAGCGCATTGCGCACGGCTACTTCGTGCTGTCGGCCGCCGCGGGGCTCTTCGTCTCGCCAGCGCCGGGGCCGGTGCTTGCCAACTATGGGCTCGACACGCTGCGCTTCATCAAGCCGGTGGGCATCGGCGACACGATCCGCGCGCGCCTGACATGCAAGCGCAAGATCGATCGGCAGAAGAAGGATGCCAACGGCGTCGGACAAGGTGTCGTGGCCTGGGACGTCGAGGTGACCAATCAGGATGGCGATCTGGTCGCGAGCTACGACATCCTGACCCTCGTCGCCAAGCGGAGTTGATCGGCGCGGGCGTTCCGCGCCCAAGGTGCAATCCTCCCGACGCTCGCCGCCGTTGCTTTCCTACAGCGGTTCGTGTCGGCGCATCCTAGGGTCCCAGCCTGGAGACCCGACATGCCCGCATCCGCACTCGAAGCGCTGGCGCCCTACCACCGCAAGCGCGACTTCAAGAAGACACCGGAACCGAAGACGGGCGGCAAGGCCGGCAAGGGGACGCTGTCCTTCGTCGTGCAGAAGCACCACGCGAGCCATCTGCACTACGACTTCCGGCTCGAACTCGACGGCACTCTGAGGAGCTGGGCGGTGCCGAAAGGGCCATGTCTCGATCCGAGCGTCAAGCGGATGGCCGTGCAGGTGGAAGACCATCCGATCTCGTACGCCGACTTCGAAGGAACCATTCCGCCGAAGCAGTATGGCGCCGGCACGGTGATCGTGTGGGACCGCGGCGAATGGTCCGCGCTGGGCGACGCGCGCAAGTCCCTGGCCGAAGGCAAGCTCAAGTTCGAACTGCGCGGCAAGAAGCTGCGGGGGCATTGGACGCTGGTGCGCATGCGCGGCAGGGGCGAAAAGAAGGAGCCCTGGCTGCTGATCAAGGAGCGCGACGACGAGGCGCGTGATCTCGCGGACTATGACGTCGTCGAGGCCGAACCCGACAGCGTCTTGACCGGACGAGACGTCGACAGCCCGCCGCCGGTCACCTATGGGAGCAAGCCCGAGCCCGCCGCGAAGAAGACAAAGGTGAGCGCAAGGCCCAGCGAGACACCCGCCGTGGGCGCCATCGGTCGCAAGGCTCCATTGCCTGCAATGCTTTCACCCGAGCTCGCCACGTTGGTCTCCGCGCCACCGCTCCGGCCGGCCGATTGGCTGTATGAGCTCAAGTTCGATGGCTATCGCATCCTCGCTCGCATCGACGGCGACAAGGTGCAGTGCATCACGCGCAACGGCAATGACTGGACATCCAGGCTGCCAGGCGTGGCCAGGGCATTGGCGAAGCTCCCCACTCGATCGGCGTGGCTMGATGGCGAGATCGTCGTCCATAACGAGCACGGGGCGCCCGACTTCCAGGCGCTGCAGAACGCCTTCGACAGTGGATCCACTTCATCGATCGTCTATTGGCTGTTCGATGCGCCTTTTCTGGATGGGCGCGATCTGCGGGATGTTCCGCTGGAAGAGCGACGCGCAGCACTGGCCCGGCTGACGGGAGACAAGCCGCCCGATCTCCTGCGCTTCAGCGAAGCCTTCGACGTCGCGCCGCGCGATTTGCTGGCTTCGTCGGCGAAGGTCGGCTTCGAGGGCATCGTCGGCAAGCGCAAGGGATCGAGCTACGTGTCGCGCCGCTCGCCGGATTGGATCAAGCTCAAGAACCAGCGGCGGCAGGAGTTCGTCATCGGCGGCTACACCGCGCCGAAGGGCTCGCGCACGGGCTTCGGCTCGCTGCTGCTGGGTGTGTACGACGACAAAGGCGCGCTCCAGTATTGCGGCAACGTCGGCGCAGGATTCGACGTCGGTCGCCTGACGGACATCAAGGCGAAGCTCGACGAGGTGCAGACGAGAGAGTGCCCCTTTCAGACGCGGCCTGCGGGCGTCAAGGCGCAATGGGTCGAGCCGGTGCTGGTGTGCGAAGTGGCCTTTGGCGAATGGACGCAGGACGGGCGCATCCGCCACTCCGCATTCCAGGGGCTTCGCACGGACAAGCCCGCCGGGCAGATCCGTCGCGAGACCGCGGCGCCCCCTCAGCAGGCGACCCCGACCGAGGCAAAGTCAAAGAAGTCGACCAAGGAACCGAAACCTCAAGGAGCTTCGAAAGCCATGCCGCAGCGCATCACCCATGCCGAACGCGTGATCGACGAGCAGAGCGGCACCACGAAGGGCGAGCTAGTCGCTTATTACGCCGAGGTCGCCGAGCTCATTCTTCCGCACCTCAAGGGCCGGCCGGTGGCGCTGGTGCGCGCGCCGGAGGGCGTGGGTGGCGAGCTCTTCTTTCAGAAGCACATGAAGCAGAGCGAGCTGCCGGGCGTGAAGCTGCTCGATCCGGCGCTCGATCCAGGCCACGATCCGCTGCTGCAGATCGACAACGCGCAAGGCATCCTGGCGGCGGCGCAGATGAATGTCGTGGAGTTCCACACATGGAACGCGACCTCGAACAACATCGGCAAGCCCGACCGGATGACCTTCGACCTCGACCCTGGCGAAGGCGTCGAATGGTCGCGTATCCAGGAAGCCGCCATGCTGGTGCGGACCCTGCTCGACGAACTGGGGCTGCCGGCATTTCTCAAGACCAGCGGCGGCAAGGGCCTGCACGTGGTCGTGCCGCTGCGTCGCAGCTACGACTGGGATGCCGTGAAGGGCTTCTCGCAAGGGATCGTGCAGCATTTGGCGGAGACCATCCCCGATCGCTTTGTTGCCAAGAGCGGGCCGCGCAATCGTGTGGGCAAGGTCTTTGTCGACTATCTGCGCAACGGATTCGGCGCGACGACGGCGTGCGCCTGGTCGGCCCGTTCGCGGCCGGGCTTGGCCGTCTCGGTACCCGTGGCATGGGACGAACTGCCCCTGCTTGAAAGCGCTTCGCAGTGGACCGTAAAGAACGTCGGCGCCCGACTGCCCACCGGCAATTCACCGTGGGCGGACTATGAGAAAAGCCGGACCGCCTTGGGCGCCGCGATGAAGCGGCTGGGCTACGTGGCGGGTTAGGGCGACCGTCGCCAGCGCGCTGCCGCATAGATCGTTGTTGCATGGATGCAACTTTCCCTCCTCATCTTTGAGGGTGACTCATCGGTTTTTCATGTGACAGGTTGTTTCACAACCTACGATTTATTGGTCAGGTGATCGTCAGTTCGACGCACCGACGCAATAAAAACGAAAGAGAAACCGAGATGAGGGCACCGTTTTCCGTCGCGAGCGCGACGATGTTGATCTTGAGTCTCGCCGCTTGCGGCGGCGGTAGCAGCGGCGGCAGCGCCGGCTTTTCGCTTCAGGCGCCGGGCGGCTCGGCCACCGGAGCCACCGGAAACACCCAGGCGCCGCAGACGACGCCGGAGGTGCCCGCCGCCGACGCCCGCAACGGCACCTACCAGGTGTTCAGCGGTGCCGGCACGGAATTCAAGTTCAAGGTCGACTTCGACCTCAAGCAGTACGCGCTCCTCGACAGCGCAGGCGCCCTCATTCGTTCAGGCACGTTGATGACCGACCCTGAAACGGCCGGCACCTACGTCATGGTCGACGCGGTCACCAAGCTGGCGACCTCTAATAACGCGCGTTTTCGCGTCTCGGCGGATACGCTCGTCGGCGTTGCGCCGTTGCCTCTCCCGTTCGCCAATACCACCAACATCAGCGAGTCGCTTCCGTTTGTCGCCACGCGTTCACTCGTGACCGACAAGACCCAGCTCGACGGTCTGTACAACCGCCTGGACCTGACCTTGACTGCCGGATCGGGAAATTCGTTGCCTCAACTCAGTTCGCGGTTGCATGAAGTGAAGATTTCGGGCCAGGGCACCGGCCTCGACCAGTGCAACGAAACCAACACCTTGTCGAATCTCGCCAATTGCACGGGGACCGGCAAGACCCTGGTCCACTACACAGCCGCTGCCACTGCGGACGCGCAAGGGCACTGGACCTTCACGAACGACTCCGATGCGAGCGACAAGCTCGTCTTTGCGGTGGCGCGCATCGGCGGGGAGAACGTGCTGCTCGAATCGGATGCGGACGCACGCATGCCAGCGAATCGCGTCTTCCGCGTCGGCTTGCCGAGCGGCGCTTCGTGGCCGACTTCGACTGCGTATGGCGGCAGCGAAATGGGCGACTGGAGCAAGTACAGCATCGGTCCGACGTCGATCGACGTGACCAGCAAGGCGCTAGACGGCAGCAGCAGTTCCGAAAGCTACCCGCTCTCCGTTCCGTCGACCACCGAGCCACAGGGATGGAAGAAGGCGAGCTTCACCGTCGGCCAGACGACCGGAGTCGCCTTTGCGATGCAAGGCAAGGGCCTCTACGTCCTCATGGGCAGTCCCAGCATCCACAACGGCTACCTCCATGTCGGCCTGACCCACTGACCAGGCTCACGCAAAGGTCGGCTGCGGCAGCACCTCATCCGTCGTCACCTCGAAGCGCTCCAGCGTGCTGGCACCGAACACCATCGTGATCGGCACGTCGGCCGCGTCCCGGCCGCGTGCGATCAGGATGCGACCGATGCGCGGCACGTTGTGGCGCGCGTCGAAGGTGTGCCAGCGGTCGCCCAGGTAGACCTCGAACCAGGCGCTGAAGTCCATCGGCGAGGGTATCGGCGGCACGCCGATGTCGCCGAGGTACCCGGTCACATAGCGTGCGGGGATGTTCATGCAGCGGCACAGCGTGATGGCCAGGTGGGTGAAGTCGCGGCACACGCCGACGCGTTCGCGGTAAGCCTCCAAAGCGGTACGGGTGGCTCGCGCGCTCTGATAGTCGAAGCGCAGGTGCTGGTGAACGAAATCGCAGATGGCCTGCACGCGCTGCCATCCGGCCGGCACGCCGCCGAAGAGCCCCCACGCAAGCTGCAGCAGTTCGCTGTCGACCTCGCAATAGCGGCTGGGCAGCACGAACTGCAGTGTCGACGTCGGGAGGTCGGCAGGCGCATGCTCGATCGCATCGAATGTCGCCGGGTCAGGCAGGCCGGTGTCGTACACCACGCCCTGGCTCTGCAGGCGCACCTTGCTCACGCCGGAGGGTATGGCCACGCGCGCGCACTCGTTGCCAAACGTGTCCGTGTAGAAGTCTGTTCGCAGCGGCGGGCTGATCGTCGTGCTTTCGCCGGGCTGGATATCCTGCGCACGTGACGAGTGCACGCGCAGCATGTAGATCAATGCCGTGGGCGGAGTGACGCCCAGTTCGATGTCGAAGCCGATTTTGATGAGCATGATGCGCTGCAATCGAGTGGATTGGGTCGGGTTGGGCCGGATGGGGTGGCGAGCAACTCATCCTATGCTCTTCGCGCCGGTGCCGGTGAGGGAATGAGCGCCTCAAGACGCGTAGGCAAACGTCAACCGGCCTCATCAGCCCCGCCCTTTCGTCGGTGCGCTCCTACTGTGAATCACTGGAGACTCCCACACGCTGCGGCGCGCGGCCACTACGGGTTGCGGCACGGGGGCCACATACGCTTGCGAATTGGCACGCACTGCCCTTGCCCTGTCAGCACCGCCAGCTACCCCCGAAGGAATCTCCCGATGACGCAACAGAACAAGGCCGCCGCCCGGCGCCTCAAGCAGAGCGACGGCTATAGCGCGAAGCAGGAGCAACTCGAAGCCTTCACCGTCGACAGCAGCGCCACGCCGCTCACGACGAACCAGGGCGTTCAGATTCCGGACAACCACAACTCGCTGCGTGCCGGTGCGCGCGGCCCGACGCTGCTCGAAGACTTCATCCTGCGCGAGAAGATCACGCATTTCGACCACGAGCGCATTCCGGAACGCGCGGTGCACGCCAGGGGCTCCGCGGCGCATGGCTACTTCGAGGTCTACAAGTCGATGTCGCAATTCACCAGCGCCGACTTCCTGCAGGACCCGTCGGTGAAGACGCCCGTCTTCGCGCGCTTCTCGACCGTCGCAGGCTCTCGTGGATCGGCCGACACGGTGCGCGACGTGCGTGGATTCGCCGTCAAGTTCTACACGCGGCAAGGAAACTACGACCTCGTGGGCAACAACATCCCCGTGTTCTTTGTCCAGGACGCGATCAAGTTCCCCGACCTCGTCCATGCGCTCAAGCCCGAGCCGCACAACGAGATTCCGCAGGCGGCGAGCGCGCACGACACCTTCTGGGATTTCGCCTCGCTCATGCCCGAGACCACGCACATGCTGATGTGGGCGATGTCGGACCGCGCCATCCCGCGGAGCCTGCGCATGATGGAAGGCTTTGGCGTGCACACCTTCCGCTTCGTCAATGCGCGGGGCGACAGCCACTTCGTGAAGTTTCACTGGAAACCCAAGCTCGGCATTCATGGCTTGGCGTGGGACGAAGCGCAGAAGATCGCCGGCAAGGACGCCGACTTTCATCGCCGCGACCTCTGGGAGGCGATCGAGAACGGCGACTTTCCTGAATGGGAACTCGGCGTGCAGATGATTCCGCAGGACAAGGAGCATGCCTTCGGTTTCGATCTGCTCGATCCGACGAAGCTCATTCCCGAAGAGATGGTGCCGGTGCAGCGAATCGGGCGCATGGTGCTCAATCGCAACCCTGACAACTTCTTCGCCGAGACCGAGCAGGTCGCCTTCCACCCCGGCCATGTGGTGCCGGGCATCGACTTCACGAGCGACCCGCTGTTGCAGGGGCGGCTTTTCTCGTACACGGACACGCAGATCTCGCGGCTGGGCGGCGCGAACTTTCATGAGCTGCCGATCAACAAGGCCGTGTGTCCCTTCCACAACTTTCAGCGCGACGGCATGCATCGCCAGACCATCGCGCGGGGACAGGTGGCCTACGAGCCGAACTCGCTGGGCGATGGCAAGGAGTACCGCGTCGATGGCGGGAGCGCCGGCTTCCAGTCGTATCCCGAGGCGCTGGAGTCGCCCAAGGTTCGAAGGCGCAGCCCTTCGTTCGACGACCACTTCACGCAGGCCCGCCTCTTCTTCAACAGCCAGAGCGCGGCCGAGAAGGAGCACATCATCGGCGGCTTTCGTTTCGAGTTGTCGAAGGTCGACGTGCCCGCCATTCGCCAACGCATGGTCGACAACCTCGCGCACGTCGACGAGAAGCTGGCGCGCCGGGTGGCCGAACCTTTGGGCATTGCCGCGCCGGACGCAAAAGCGGCTGCCGGTCGCGCGGGCTTTCGCGAACACCGCATCTCGATGCCGATTGACGAATCGCCCGCGCTTCGCATGGTCGACACCGGCGACGGCTCGGTCAAGACGCGCAAGGTGGCGATCCTCGTCGCGGACGGCATCGATTCAGCCTCTCTCAAGCCCATCCGGGAAGCAATCGAGAAGGCGGGCGCCCAATGCAAGGTGATCGGCCCGCAGCTTGGCACGGTCGCGAGCATGTCCAAGCGGCAACTGGACGTCGACGCCACCTTCGTCAACATGCCGTCGGTGATGTTCGACGCGGTGCTCGTGCCCGCCGGCGCCCAAGGTGCCGAGGCGTTGTCGCGCAACGGCGATGCGGTGCACTTCGTGCTGGAGGCCTACAAGCACTGCAAAGCGATATGCACGGTAGGCGACGGCGTCAAGCTGCTGTCGATGCTCGGCGTGCAGCCCGGCGCGAAGAGCGTTCCCGCCGGCGTGATCGTCGCCGAAACACCGGTGACCAATCTCGGCGACATCGCGGCCGCAACGCAGATTGCGCAGGACTTCGTCGCCGCCATTGCGAAGCACCGGCACTGGGACCGCGCCAACGTGGACAGCGTGCCGGCCTAGCCGGCCGGCGTGCGCCAGCGGGTCGACCAGCGCGACCGCGCCAGCGCGAAGCATTCGACAGTGCCCCACAGGATCGCGACAGCCACGCCGCGCACCTGGCGGCCGGATGAATGCTGGAAGAGACGGCTCATGATCACGCCAGCCTAGCCTGTGCGTGTGACGGATTGATGTCGCGACAGGCCGCTATCCTGCGCGCACCACTCATCCCGCTGCGCGTGACTTCAACAGACCTGCCAACAGACCTGCCCGAACTGCTGGAGCTGCAAAGGCTTGCTGAACTCGCCGGTGCGCACATCACCCGGCGCGTGCTCTGCGAGGTCGATGCGGGCCAACGGCAATTCTCCGTCGAGGCTTTCATGCTCGGCAGTGCGCGCGCGGACGCGCCGGCAGTCGGCTTCTTCGGCGGCGTGCACGGCCTGGAGCGCATCGGCGCCGAAGTCGCCATTGCCTGTCTGCGCAGTCTCGTGATGCGCCTGCAATGGGACGACACCCTTCACCGCCAGCTGGAGTCGGTGCGCCTGGTCTTCGTGCCCCTGGTCAATCCGGGAGGGCTGTGGCTTGGCACGCGCGCGAATCCGAATGGCGTCGACCTGATGCGCAACGCGCCGGTGGAATCCCGCGAGCGCGTGCCCTTCCTCATCGGCGGCCAGCGCGTCAGTGCCGCCTTGCCGTGGTATCGCGGCGCGGAGGGCGCGCCGATGGAGCGCGAGAGCGCCGCGCTGTGCGAACTGGTCGAGGCCGAACTGCTGGGCCGGCCGTTCAGCATCGCGGTGGATTGCCATTCGGGCTTCGGCCTGGCTGACCGCATCTGGTTTCCTTTCGCGCACACGTCGCGGCCGATTGCGCATCTCGCGGAGATGCATGCGCTCTGCGAGATCCTTGACGATTCACTGCTGCATCACCGCTACGTGCTGGAACCGCAGAGCCGGCAATACCTGACGCATGGCGACCTGTGGGATCACCTCTACCTGCGCGCCTGCGACAGAGCCGAAATCTTCCTGCCGCTGACACTGGAGATGGGCTCGTGGCTGTGGGTCAAGAAGAATCCGAGGCAGATTTTTTCGCGCCACGGCATCTTCAATCCGGTGATCGCGCATCGTCAGCAGCGCGTGCTGCGCCGTCACGTCGCATGGCTGGAATTCCTCGTGCGTGCGGCATGCAGTCACGAGCGCTGGGTGCCCACCGGCGCCCGCAGGATCGAACACACGCGCCGTGCGATGGCGCGGTGGTACGGCAAGGAAGGCGCGACATGAGCACGTGGCTGCTGCTGCGCGGACTGACACGCGAAGCGGCGCACTGGGGAGCCTTTCCGGCGATGCTGCGCGATGCCTTGCCCGGGGCGCGCGTCATCGCGATCGATCTGCCGGGCAACGGCGGACTGAATGGGGAACGAAGCCCCGCCCGCATCGAGGACACGGTGGAAAGCTGCCGCCGCGAGTTGCGAAAGCTGGCAATCGAGGAGCCCGTCTGCCTGCTCGCCATGTCGCTCGGAGCGATGGTGGCGATCGAGTGGGCGCGCCGGTACCCCGACGAACTGGCCGCTTGCGCGATCGTCAACACCAGCGTGCGTCCTTTCAGCCCTTGGTACCAGCGCCTCCGGCCATCGAACTATGGGGCGCTGGCAAGCCTGTTGATGCCAGGGCGAGGCGATCGCCAGCGCGAGCAGACGATCCTGCGCATGACCACGCGCCACCCCCGGCAGCCGGCGGCGGTCATCGACGAATGGACGGACTTGCGCCAAACCCGCCGCGTGCACGCTGCCAATGCATTGCGGCAGTTGATTGCCGCTGCGCGCTATCGTGCGCCTGCCGAGGCGCCGGCTGTGCCGCTGCTGGTGCTGGCGAGCCAATGCGACGCGCTAGTGAACGTGCAATGCTCGCGAGCACTCGCGCGGGCATGGAGACTCGCCATCGTCCTGCATCCCACTGCCGGCCACGATCTCCCGTTGGACGATGGGCCATGGCTGGCTCGCCAAATCGCCCAGTGGGCGAGCCTGTCGTTCACTTGCGGCCGTCAGCCGGGCGCAGCACGTTTCCCTTCAGGGTGACGGCCTTGCCGATGGGCGGCGCCGTGCTCGTTTCCACCCTGCGCACCGATCCGTCCTGCATGCGGACGCTGACGTCATAGACGGTCTTCGTGTGCGTGTGCTTTTCGATCGAGTTGCCCGCGAATCCCCCGCCGACCGCGCCGAGCACTGTGGCCGCGGTGCGGCCGTTGCCGCTGCCGATCTGATTGCCGACCAGGCCGCCCACCACGCCCCCGGCCACGGCGCCGACGCCCGATGTGGGTTGCTGGCGTTCCACCTTGCGAACCGACTCGACATGCCCGCAAACCGAGCACGGCTTGACCGGTGCGGGCGCCGGTGCGGAGCCAGAGGCGGCACCCGCAGGATTGGCCTGCACCACCTTGGGCGGAATGACCTCGGGGGCCCTGACGGGTGGCGGTGCCGGTGCCTGTGCCGGGGCCGCAGGTGGCGGAGGCGCGACTGCCTGCACCGGAGGCGGCCCGGGGAAATCGTCCGGCGTCTTGGCGGGCGGCGCCGCTGCGACGGCCGTCGAGGCCGGTGTGGGTGCTGTCGCCGTTGCACTGCCCGTCACTTCCTTGTGAACCAGCGCGCCGCCGAGCGCCGCCACGGCGATCGCCAATACGCAGATCGCCACCCAAAGCGCCTTGGACGGTTGCGACGGTTGCGGTTGCGTTTGCGGTTGCATGAAATCCTTCCTGTCATGGTGCGAAGGCACCGGATCAAGAAACAGCATCGCCGGCGCAGGGCGGCTGTCAATGCGCCCGAATCCCACAAACACTGTGCGTCTGCGGCTACATCGCTTTTGAAAGCCCGCTGTAATTCGCGTTCGTATGATGAACATCCGGCATTGCTCCCGCATTCATCTGCCATCTGCTTATTCATTCATGACGCCATCCAAGGACGACGCCTTCCATCAACTTTCCACGCAGACGCAAACGCCGCTCGTCTGCGTGGTCGACACCGACGAAGCTTTCCGGAATGCGGCATCCCATCAACTGAAGGTCGCCGGTTACCGCGTTCGCGCCTATGGCTCGATCGGCGAACTGCTCGAGACAGAGACGGAGACTGGGGACGAGGCGGCATGCCTTGTCCTGGACCTCCACATGGCCGCACCCGATTGGCTCGACCTGCAGGACGTGATCACGCGCAGCGCAGAGCCTCTTCCCGTCGTCGTGGTGACAGCAAGGGCCAGCGCGCGTGACACCCTTCAGGCCATGAAGGCCGGAGCGCGGGATTTCTTTCTCAAGCCGGTGGACGGCGAGGCGCTCGTGGGTGCAGTGCGAAACGCCGTGGCCCATCACATCTCGCGCCGCGAGGCCTTGAAGCAGGTCGACGCATTGAAGGCACGCTTTGCCACGCTCACACCACGGGAGCGGCAGGTGGCTGCCATGGTCGTGACGGGCGTTCCCAACAAGGACATCGGGATGGCGCTCGGCGCGGCGGAGCGCACGGTCAAGCTGCACCGTGCCAATGCAATGGAAAAAATGGGCGCCCGGTCATTGCCCGACCTTGTCCGGGCACTGGGCCGGATCGAAGCGGGCGTTTCGGGTCAGACTGCCTGAGTCGGCCGGGCGCCCAGCGACGCCCCACGAGAGACCGTGTCCTACATTCCGAAACTCGCCTGCCGGCCCATACTCGCCTGCTTTCGCTCCGGGGGAGATTTCGAATGAACACTCTGATCGTTGACGGCCGGCGGGCCCATGGGCGCCGCCAGTCGGGCGCTGCCAGCGGATGAAGGCATCGCCAGGCGCTCGCAGCTGGATGGCCGCCGGAGTGCGCCATGAATTGCTCACGCGGGCGCTTCCCGCGCTTCGCCACGAAATGGCCGCGCCGGTATCCGTGATTCGCATGAGCGCGCTTCTGCTGAAACGCCAGATGTCGGCCCCGAGCGAAGCGGACATCCCCGCCTGGACCGAGCGGGTGGGCTTGATCGAAGAACAGGTCGCGGCACTCGCGCTCGGCGTTCACGCCTTGCGCGACTGGGAGCTGTCGACCGATGACGAGGGCATCACCCGAGGCGATCTCGTGGCGCGTTGCACGGCGCTCATGCGGGTGGCTTTCGAGCTGCGCGGCATTCGTATCCAGGTCGCCGACGGGCTTTCGCCGGTGGAAGGCGAAAGGCGCTTTCCGTGCGGGGCGGCGCTGCGCTACATGTTTCTCGGGGCATTGGGCTATTTGCACGACAGCGTGCCCAATATCGGAGAGATCCAGGTCGAGCCCGACGGAGAGGATGCACTGCGTCTCTCGGCCCGACCCGGTGAATCCGCGCCCGCCGATCCGTTGGCTCATGCGCATCGCGCGCCCCGCGCGCTGGCCATCGACGCCATTGCGCTGCAATCGCTGGCCGAAGGGCTGGGTTATGCGTTGTCTGTCGAAGCCGACACCGTGTGCTTCGCACTTGGCACTGCGCTGGCGCCGGCCTGAACGCCGCGGGTGGCCGGGGTGGCCGAGGCTCCCGGGGTGGATGCGTCATCGACCTCCGCCATCATCCGGATGCTGCGCTTGACGCGGCCGGTCATCTTCTCGTTCAGGTGCGTCCATCCGCGATACATCGGCACCACGACCAGCCAGCCCACACCGATGACGCCGCCCAAGGCACCCATGTACTCCCAATGCATCGGTTCCATCTCTGTCCGCTCGGCCAAAAATGGCAATGGTAGAGCAGTCGCAAGGCAGCCATGGAGCCGCTGAATGGTGGCGTCAACAGCACGCCAGGGCGCCGGTGCGGCGGGTCGACAGCAATGCCCGAAGTTTCGCTGGCGCGACCGGCTTGGTCAGGAGCATCACGCCGTCCTGGCGCAAACGCTGGAGTGATTCGGGCCCGGTCGCGCCCGACACCAGCACCGTCAGCGCATCGGGCTGAAGCCGGCGCGTGTCCTCGATCACTTCCATGCCGTCTTCATCGCCGGCCAGTTGCAGGTCGCAAAGCACGACGTCGAAATGCGCATCCGATCGGTCGAGCCGCGCGAGTGCTTCCTTGTGCGTGGATGCGCAGTCGACACGGCAGCCCCAGAGTTCGAGCAGGGTCCGGCTGGCGTCGAGGATGGCGGGATCGTCGTCCACCACCAGGCAATGCAGGCCCGCCAGCGGCGCCGGAATGGCGGGTTCTGGTCTGGGCAGCGCCACCCGCCGGGGATCGGCAATCGGGAGATCGAGCGCGAAGGTGCTGCCGGCCTGAAGCGCCGACCGCACGCTGATGCGCGTGCCGAGCAGCAGCGCAATCCGAGCGCAGATCGACAAGCCCAGGCCGAAGCCCTGGCGGCGGTCGCGTTCGGTGTTCGCCACCTGGTAGAACTCTTCGAAGATGCGGGCCTGATGGATGGGTGCGATGCCGACGCCGTTGTCGCGGACCTCGATGCGCACGCTGCGACCCCTGCGCCGCGCGACCACGAGCACCGTGCCGTCCGCCGGCGTGTGGCGAACCGCGTTGCTGACCAGATTGCCCACGATGCGCAGCAGCAAGGCAGGGTCGGTATGGACGGCAAGGCCGCGGTCCTTCCACATCAGCCGCACGCGCGCCGCCTTGGCGGGAGCGGCATGCTGTGCGTCGAGCTGATCGAACACGGCGGCCAACGAGACGTTGGCGCTTGTCGGCGTCAGCACCTGTGCATCGAGCCGCGAGATCTCCAGAAGATCGTCCAGCAGCACGCCCATGAAGTCGGTGGCCTCCTGCAGGCGAAGCACGGCCGGCCGCTGGGCAGGGCTGGCCGTGGGCAGCAGCCCATCGATGAACAGGCCCATCGCATGCAGCGGCTGGCGCAGGTCATGGCTTGCCGCAGCAAGAAAGCGCGCCCGCGACAGCGCCGCCTGCTCCGCCTCGGCCATGCGTTGCAATGCGACCGCAGTGGCTTCGCGCACCTGCTCGTCGCTCAGTTGCCGGTTGCGCTGAAGGCGTTCAGCCAGTCGGTTGATGTCGTGCGCGAGGTTGACGAATTCATGCGGTGCGCGGTGCGTGCGGGCGCTCGCATCGCGGTCGTCTTCCGCCGCCAGCGTCACGACATTGCATCGCGCGTCGAAGCGGCCGGCCTCCAGCGCAGCGACGGTGCGAGAGATCCGGCGCAGCGGCTGCACGACGGCCCGGGCCGTGTGCCGCACCCACGCCCAGGCGAGCAGCAGCGCGATCATCGCAATGCCGATCCCCGCCATCAACGAGCGGGTGCGTTCGTGCGCATAGGCGGTGGTGTCGCGGAAGGTCTGGACCAATCCGATCGGGGCGTCGCCCGCGGCGGTTGCGCCTGCCGGTGCGAAGGCGCTGGTCGGTGAGGCTTCGCGCAAGTTGATGGGCGCCGTGAACGTGCGAAGCTGACCCAGCGGAGCCGGCTTCGGACCGGCGGTGACGAAGATGCCCGCGCCATTGCTGATCTCGACGCGCGTGGCCTGACCACCGCGCAATGCGGCATTGGCGACGTTCTGCAGCGCGGGCACGTCGCCCGCGTAGAGGCTCAGGTCGGACATGGCCGCGACCTGCTTCGCGACCGACTGCCCTTCGGTGTCGAAGGCGGCTTCGAGTGTGACGAGCCGGCTGTTCGTGAACCAGCCAGTGAGCGCCAATGCCACTGCCGCACACGGCACCACGCCGAGGCGGAACAGGTCGCGCTGAAGACTTCCCTCGACCTGCAGGTCGCGACTTTCCACGGCGGGCGGATCGCTCAGGCGCACTTCCGAAGCCGGGGCGACCAATGGATGGGGAGGCGCGGCGTTCATCGGACTGCGGTGACCCGCTCCGTGAGTTCTCGTTCATCAGGCAACCGCAAGCCCAGCCCGCGTGCCACGGTGGTGTTGACGCGCACCGTGGCCGGCGCCGCCGGCTCGACCATGACACCGGCACCGCCGTTCGCGGCCAATTTCTGGCCCATCGCGCGAGCCTGCCGCGCCATTTGCGTCGGCGTCGACACGGCAGCGGCCAGGCCGCCGGAACGCACGAGCCCGTCGTTCGTGCCAAAGACAGGAAGGCCCGCGCCCGCGCCGGCGCGCAGCACCGTCAGGGTGGCAGCCTGGTTGTCGCCGATCATGTCGGGCAGCACGAGCAGGGCATCGCTGTGCGGCACCAGAACCCGCAGCGCCGCAGCCAGCGCTTTCGCATCGGGGGCGTATTCGACCTGGAGGTCCCAGCCTTGGGCGGCCGCCTCCATCTCGCGCACCACGGGCTCCGATTCGGCGGTTGCCACTACACCCAGCCGGCGCTTGTTCGGCAGCACGGCAGCGATCAATGCAAGCTGGTCGCTCATGGCCGGCTCGCGAAGCACCACGCCGATCTGGCGATCGGGGTTCCGCAGGGCCGGGGTCATCTTCAGGATCTCGTAGTCGAGCCGGCTCAGCATCACGAGCACCAGCGGATCCTGCCCGGGTCTCTCCACCGCCACACGAGCGGCAATCATCCCGACGGCCATGGTGATCGGCATGTCCGCGCCCGCGGGGCCGCTTCCGCCGCTTGTCTTCCGCGGGCTCGGGGCGCGGGGCTGATCCACACCAGGTATCCCGGCTGCCACCTGAACGAGGTCGATCGGGCTACCCGCCTCCTGGGTCTCGCGCAATTGCACGACGAAGTCCTTGTGGGCCGCGTTGTCGTCCGCCATCAAGACCGTGAGCCCGGCCGCGCTCGCGACGCTCCATGCCGCCACACCGCAGCCAAAGGCAGTGGCGATGGAGATGGCCGCAATGGCGCTCCGCTTCTGGAGCAATGGGGGGAAACGGTTCGCAGGCATGAAGCTGCATTCGCAGTGAGTCTTGGGACCCAATGTACGGATGCGGCTGTTTGCGCGCGATAAGGCAGAGGGCTTATGTCGCCTGCGCGGGCTCGCATCGTGAGAGGGCAAGGCCGGATCCTCGCCGTGGCGCGGCCTATGTCTGACGGCGTAAGGGCGAACCCAGCCACAACTCAGCAAGGCCGTCAGGCGACTTCGCGCACGGCTGCCAATTGGGCGCAGATCGCCTGGCGCAGCAGCTTGGGCGAGACCGGCTTATAGAGCACGGCCACACCGGCGCTCGCGACTTCACGCAGGCGGTCAGGCTTGGTTTCGCCGGTGACGAGCAGTCGCGCGGTCGACGGCCCGATGCCGTTCGGATGCCGTTCGAGCGCCGCCAGCACGTCCAGCCCGTTGTCGCCGCCTTGCAGGAGCAAATCGCTGATCACCACATCGGGCGGTTCGGCCCATGCGCTCGCGAGCGCCAGCGCTTCGGCGCGGGTCTGGGCGGCCATCACTTCGGCGCCCCAATTCGAGAGGACGACCTGCAGACCTTCGATGATCGTGCGCTCATCGTCGATGACCAGCACGCGGATGTCCTGCAGGCTCGCCTCGTCCTCGGCGATCGCGCCGGCCAGCAAAGGAGCAGGCAGGCTGGTCGGGATCACCGGCTCGGTCGCGCGCACCATCACGCGCACGCAGGTACCCTCGTCGGGGCGCGAGTTGAGCGTGACCCGTGTGTTCAGCAAGGCGGCCAGCCGCTGGACAGTGGCAAGGCCCAGTCCCATGCCGCGCGTGCCGCGGCTGCCGGGGCGGCCGTTCGGGTCGACCTGATAGAACTCCTCGAACACTCTTGCCTGATGGTGTGCCGCGATGCCGATGCCCGTGTCCCAGACATCGATGCGGATGGCTTTGCCGCGCCGGCGTGCACCGATCAGCACGCCGCCTTCGGCGGTATGCCGAAGCGAATTCGAGACCAGGTTGTTGAGGATGCGCGACAGCATCACATAGTCGCAGCGTACCCATGCGTCGGTCTTGCGCACGACCAGCCGCAGGTTCTGCTGCTCGGCCACTGCCCGGAAGTTGCGGCTGATCTCGTCGAAGAGCGTGTCGAGCGCGAAGTCCGCCCATTGCGGCTGCAGCACGCCGGCATCGAGTTGCGACAGATTGAGCAGTTCCGTGAAGAGCCTGTCGAGCGATTCGACGCATTCGCGGATGTGGCCGATGCGCTGCAGGCGTGCCGGGTCGGTTTCGCCGTTGGCCAAGCCATCTGAAAACAACGTGAGCGCGTGCAGAGGCTGCCGCAGGTCGTGGCTGGCCGCTGCGAGCAGCCGCGTCTTGGCCTGGCTCGCGACTTCGAGCTGCTGGTTCTTTCTCGCGAGTTCGGCCGTGGCGTTGGTGATGCGGATCTCGAGCTGGCTGCGGCTCTCCGACAGCGCGCGTGCCGCCTGGTTGAAACCATCCTGCAGGCGACGGACCTCGGCCGTGCCCTGGACCTTCACCTGAGCCTCTTCGCCCGCGCCGAGCCGATCGACGGCTTCTCCGAGCTCGCGAATCGGCGCGCTGATGCGTCGCGCCGCCCACCAGCCCGCCAGTCCGACGCCGACCAGGCTTGCAAGAAGCACCAGGAGCACGTTGATCCACACAGCTTGCCTGGCACTCTCGACGGCGGAGAGGCTCGTCTCGACCATCACCTTGCCGGCGTGCCTGCCGTCGTCCCCGATGATGGGCGCGATCACGCGCAGCCCTTCGCCGCGCTTGCCGGTCGTGCTTTCCGAACTGGCGACGATCTCCCCGTCTTCAGACCAGATCTGCACTTGCTGCACATGCGGCTGATGGCTGCCCGACTGCGCCGTGCGTTGCAGCGCGCGACGATCCATGTGCTGAATCTGCGATTGGGCCACCGTGGCGACCTGCAGTGCGACCGTCTGCGCGTTGGCGCGCATCAACTCGGTCACGTTGGCCAGGTGCTGGCGGGTCAGCACCCCGATCGCGCCCAAGGTGGCGACCATGGCCGGCAGCAGCGCCAGAAGCACGAGTTGCTGCGCCAGCGTGAGGCGCAGCCGACGGAGGGCGCGAGGGGGCCAGGTCATGGAGGAATGGCGAAAAATGACACGTGCATGAGTAAGATGGTTTTTAATTGTGTTCTCGACTGTATGGGTTTGACCAGCCTTGCCTCCATCGCATCCCGACCGGACTGGTTCCGGTCGCCGGCGCGGAGCGTCGGCGTGATGCTGGCGCGAGCGGCCTTGGTCCTGCTTCTGACTTGTCAGGCGGTCGCTTCGGCACAGACGGCTTACCCGCCGGCCGGCACGGCCACACCTTTGCGCTTCGGCATCCTGCCGCTGGGCGGCGCCTTCGAGTCGCGCAACGACTGGGAGCCCTTGCTTGGTGACATGAGCCGCGCCATCGGCCGGCCGGTCACGATGCTTTCAGTGACCTCGTACGAGGCGCTTGAGCAGGCCATCCAGCGCAATCAGGTCGACATGGCCTTCCTCTCCGGCAAGATGGCGCTCGACGCCGTGACGCTGCGTCGCATGAACGTCGTGGCGCAGGTGACCCGCCACGACGGCCTGCCTGGCTATCGCGCCTTGCTGTTGACGCGCAAGACCGGCGACTACACGAGCCTGAAGAGCCTGCTGGCCGAGCCGGAGAAGTGGCGCATCGCGCGCGGAGAGAGTCGATCGGTGTCGGGCTTCATCGTGCCGCAATTGCAACTCTTCCTGCCCAACCACATCGCCATGGAAACGCGCTTTCGCAGCGAAGTGGTCGGCACGCACCAGGCGACAGCGCTGGCGGTCGCCAATGGCGAGGCGGATGTCGCGACCAACAACACGGCCGACTTTGAACGGTTCAAGTTCCAATTCCCCGCCGAGGCGGATCGGCTGCAAGTCATCTGGGAATCCGAGCTCATTCCGCATGCGCAGATCGTCATCCGGCGCGAATACGAGCCCGCGTTCCAGAAGCAGGTGCAGGGCTTTCTTGTCGAATATGCGCGCAGCAGGGGGCCGCGCGGAGATTCGGAGCGTGCTGTCCTGAAGTCGCTCCACGACCTTGCAGGTTTCATGGCGGCGGACAACACGTCATTGTTGCCGGCCGCAAAACTGGCCTACCAACTGGCTCGGCAGAGCGCGATGACTTCGCAATGGGTGAATGAAGCGGCACGCCAGGCGCGCCTGCAGCGCATCGAGACCACTTACGCCGACCAAGTGAGCGCGTTGCGCGGCGAAAGCCGTTGAACTTCGCGCGAGCGCAAGGCACGATAGTTCCTTCGCCGTAAGCCGCCATCTCACCGTAGGCCATCAGCCGGATTTGTTGCCGCGGCGGCGGGGACGAAACTGGGTGTTTCGACTGAGGCCTTGGCCGGAGGTTTTGTGAACGGCGAAGCGGATACCGTCCTTGGAGATGCGGCGCCGGGCTGGTTCGGCAAGCTGCCGGGTATGCACGACTTCGCGCATCGCCGCCTGCCGGCCGGGTTCAGCGAAGACTGGGACAACTGGTTGCGCACGGGTCTCGGACGGATTCGGGTCCGTCATCAGGACCAAAGCGAGCGCCGCCTCGATGCGCCGCGCTGGTGTTTCGTGCTCGGAAATGGTGTCGTCCAGACGCCATCGTGGATCGGCGTTCTCATTCCTTCGGTTCCGTCCGATGACGCAATGGGGCACTTCCCCTTCACGCTCGTGACTGAGTTGCTGTCTTCACATGCCGAACTCACGGGCGAGGCGCTGGCGAGCGTGCGCCAGTGGTGGGTGCTGGCCACCCGCGCCGTTTGCCAGGCACTGGAAGACAAGCTCGACGCGGTCGGCTTTGAAGTGCTGCTGCATCAGCTCTTCGAGAGCCGCGCTGCGCCTGTGGCCGACGACAAAGGAGCCGTGCTCGCGTTGCCCGTGGTGGGGCAGTCGCTGTGGTTCACCGACCCGACAGCCGAAGGGGGCTTGGGAATGGCAAGCCAGGGCTTGCCGCAGGACGACCAGTTCGAAGCACTCTTCGGCGGTGCCGGCGCAGCCGCACCGGGCGCGGAGGACGCATGAATCGACCGGCCGCACCCAGGGCGAAGACCGCGCTCCTGAGCGAAGGCCCGACCGTTGCGCCGACGATTGCGCCGACCTTGCGACCTCCGCCGCGCAACCTTGGAGCGGGGTTGCTGGCGGTCGGCAGCCGGCTCGCTGAATTCGAGGTGACACGCATCGTCGGCCAGGGCGGCTTCGGCGTCGTCTATGAGGCTTGGGACCCGATCCTCGAGCGCGTCGTGGCAATCAAGGAATACCTGCCGACGGCGTTGTCGGCGCGCAGGATGGACGGCGTGGTCGTGCCGCTGTCCGAGCGGCATCGCGAAACCTTCGAACTGGGCATGCGCAGCTTCATCAAGGAAGCGCGCCTGCTGGCGCAGTTCGGGCACCCGTCGCTGCTCAAGGTCTACCGCTTCTGGCAGGAGCGCGGCACGACCTACATGGTCATGCCGTTCTATCGCGGCGACACGCTCAAGCAGGCGCTGGCCGCGTTGACCGGCGGTGCCGAAGAAGGCTGGCTGCTGCGCATCATGGACGGCGTCACCCAGGCGCTGGCGGTGATGCACCAGGCACAGTGCTACCACCGCGACATCGCGCCGGACAACATCATCCTGCTCGAAGGCTCCGGCCGGCCGGTGGTGCTCGATTTCGGGGCGGCCAGGCGCGTGATCAGCGACAGGACACAGATCATCACCGTGATCCTCAAGCCGGGCTATGCGCCTGTCGAGCAATACGCCGAGACGCCTGACATGGCGCAAGGCGCGTGGACCGACGTTTACGCGCTGGCCGCGGTCATGCATGTCGCGGTATGTGGCCGCGCGCCGCCGCCTTCGGTGGCACGCCTTCTTGCGGACAGCCATCGGCCACTGGCGCAGGACGAAGCGCTGCGCCGGCGGTACAGCGAGCGGCTGCTGGCGGCGATCGACGCGGGGCTTGGCGTGAGACCGGAGTCGCGTCCGCAATCGATGGCGGCATTTCGGGAGGCCATGGGTCTCGAACCGATCGCGGCGCCGATGCGTCCGGTTCCGGTTGTCGGGCGGCGCACGGCACCTGCAGGCTTGCCGCCGCCGACTTCGCCGACTTCGCCGACTTCGCCGACTTCGCCGACTTCGCCGACTTCGCCGCCGCAGGCACCGACGGGCGTCGAACGCAAGAGGCGCTTCGCTCTGACACCCATCATGGCCGTGGCGCTGGCGGTGGCCGTCCCGATCGTCATCGCCGTCCTCGTTGCATGGCAGGCGTTCGGCGCCCGCTGAAATGGACTTGAAAGTGACACTGAAAGTGAAAGGCGCCCCGGTGGACTTGGAGATCGTCAGCCTGTCGAGGCAGGGCGACCGGCAGTACAACGAAGACGTCTTCGGCCAATGGAGGGACGAACGCTTCGTCGCCTGCGTGGTGGCCGATGGTGCCGGGGGCCATGGCGGCGGCGATGTCGCGGCCGAGATCGCCTGCGCCAGCGTGCTCCAGGGCTTTGCAGCGGCGCCGGGGCTCGAAAGCGGCAGGCTCCGGCACCTGCTGGAGGAGGCCAATCGCGCCGTGGTGGCGCGCCAAGCCGAAGGCGGCAGGCTGGCCGCGATGCGCTCCACCGTCGTCATGGCCGCCATCGATCTTCATGCGCATGAGATCGCATGGGCGCATACCGGCGACAGCAGGGCCTATCTGTTTCGGGATCGGGCCATGGTGACCCGTACCGTCGACCACAGCTTCGTCCAACAGATGGTGAGCAGCGGATTGATCGACGAGGAACACGCGAGGCAACATCCGCGACGCAATCTGCTGCTGTCGGCGCTTGGCGCTCCCGACGAAGAGCTCGACGTCGAAGTGTCCAGGCGCATGCCGCTCGTGGCGGGAGATGCGGTGCTGCTGTGCAGCGACGGCGTCTGGGAGGTGCTGGGGGACGTCCGGCTGTGCGAGACGCTGCGGGCCTCGCGCGACGCGAGCGAGTGGATCGCGAACATCGGGGATGAAGTGAGCGCGCACGCGGTGCCGGGGCAGGACAACTACACCGCCGTCGCCATTTGGCTCAATGGAGGCCTGAACCGATCCTGACCCCGCATCGGCTTGCGTCCGGCCAGTCAATCCCGTACGCTGGCTTGCCGTCCAGACGACGCGCGGCCCGGTCGGGCCGTTCGCGGCCGTCTCCGGGGTGTCGAGGAGACCCACTCATGCCAAGCCGATCGAACGGCCTCGCGGCCGAAATGGAAGCGGTGCGGACGCTGGCGCTCGTTGGAGCGTCCGCTTCCGGCAAGACCACGCTCGCCGAGGCGCTGCTCCACAGAACAGGCGCCATCGGTGCACCGGGCAGCGTCGAACGCGGCAGCACCGTCAGCGATCACGATCCGCTCGAACGGCGAATGCAGCACTCGCTGAACGCGTCGATCATGCATATGACGCATGCGGACACGCGGATCCACTTCATCGACACGCCCGGCGGCTCGGACTTCCTGGGCCAGAGCCTGCCAGCCCTGGAAGCCGTCGAAACAGCAGCGATCGTCATCAACGCCAGCACCGGCGTCGAGCAGATGGCTGTGCGCATGATGGAATACGCGGCGTCCCGGCATCTCACGCGCATGGTGATCGTGAACAAGATCGATGCCCAAGGCGTCGACCTGCCCGGGCTGCTGGCGCAGATCCAGGCCGCGTTCGGCCGCGAATGCCTGCCGCTGAACCTGCCGGACGACAACGGCAACCGCGTGGTCGACTGCTTCTACAGCCGCGACGGGCATTGCGACTTCGGCGCTGTCGACGCTGCGCACCGCGCCCTCGTCGAACAGGTGGTCGAGGTCGATGCGGCCTTTGTCGATCGCTACCTGAACGACGGAGATGTCGACCCGAGCGAGCTGCATGCACCGCTGGAGCAGGCGCTGCGTGAAGGCCATCTGATCCCCGTCTGCTTCGTATCGGCGCGCACAGGGGCGGGCGTGGCGGAACTGCTCGACGTGATGGTCAAGCTGCTGCCGGATCCGACCGAGGCCAATCCGCCGGACTTCGTCGTGGGAGAAGGGGCCTCGGCTGAACCCATGGCGGCTCGGCCGGACCCTTCATTGCACGTGCTGGCGCACGTGTTCAAGGTCACGGTCGATCCTTACGTGGGCAAGATGGGCATCTTCAGGGTGCACCAGGGAACCGTGACCCGCGACAGCCAACTCTTCGTGGGCGATGGCCGCAAGCCCTTCAAGGTCGGCCATCTCTTCATGCTGCAGGGCAAGGACCATGTGGAGGTGTCGCGCGCGCTTCCCGGTGACATCGTGGCCGTGGCGAAGGTCGATGAGATTCGCTTCGACTCCGTTCTGCACGACGCGGCCGAGGACGACCATGTTCATCTGGCGCCGCTGGAGTTTCCGGTGCCGGTACACGGCCTCGCCATCGAGCCCAAGCGGCATGGCGACGAGCAGCGCATGTGGGAAATCCTCGGCAAGCTGGTGGGGGAAGACCCGTGCCTGCGTGTCGAGCACGTGGCCGCGACCAATGAATCGGTGGTGTACGGGCTTGGCGAGTTGCATCTGCGGGTATTGCTCGACCGCCTGAGGGAGGTGTATCGCTTCGAGGTCAACACGCGCCCGCCGCGGATTGCCTACCGGGAAACAGTGACGGCACCGGCCGAGGGCCATCATCGCCACAAGAAGCAGACCGGCGGCGCGGGCCAGTTCGGCGAGGTGTTTCTTCGCATCGAGCCGCTGGCGCGCGGCGAAGGCTTCGAGTTCGTCGATCAGGTGAAGGGCGGAACGATCCCCGGCCAGTTCATTCCCGCCGTTGAGAAGGGCGTGCGCGAGGTGCTGACGACCGGCGCGATCGCCGGTTACCCGGTCGTCGACGTGCGCGTGGTGGTCTACGACGGAAAGCACCACAGCGTCGACAGCAAGGACATCGCCTTCGCCACGGCGGGCCGCAAGGCGTTCATGGCCGCGATCCGCGAGGCGCGGGCGATCGTGCTGGAGCCTATCGTGCAGATCGAGATCGCCGCACCCGATAGCGCGGTCGGCGACGTCACGGGCGACCTGTCGTCGCGGCGCGGGCTCGTGACCGGCACGTCGAATCTGGCGGCCGGCACGATCGTCGTTCGGGGCCAGGTGCCGATGTCGGAGTTGTCCAGCTATCAGTCGCGGCTCAATGCGATGACCAGCGGCCAGGGGCGCTACACGATCGCGTTATCGCATTACGAAGCCGTTCCGCCCAGTGTTCAGCAGACCTTGATGGGCCAACACCGCGTGCGCGACGAAGATTGAAGCCTGCAAGCGTCAGATCCGCGTCGAATCGAAATCGCTGTCGCTGCCGGCGCCGGGTCTTCTCGAATGCGCAAGCGGCTGGTCGGTGGGAAGAAAGCGCGTGAAGAGATCCTGCGCGAAGGCGCCGCCGCTGCCGTCGGGCAGTGCGGCCGTGAAGTAGAGCCCTCGCCAGCGCGGCGAGCGCGGTCCCCGGCCATTGCCGAAGAGGCAGTCCGCCGTAGCGCGAAGGCCCGGTTGCAGCGACCGGACCTGCTCCACGAAGGCATGGATCGCCCGCCGCTCGGCCGGGTGTTCGCTGGAACGGAAAAGCGCCATCCGCAGTGCATACATGCGCTGCATGAACTCCGCGAAGAGTCCGTCCAGCTGGGTGTCGGCCGGCGCGCGAGGCGATGCGTCGTTGCGCAGCCGATGACCGAGCGCCTGCGAGAGAACTTGCTGCGGCAGCGAGTCGCGCACGACCTGATAACCGTCGAGGCGCTCCAGGCCGGTCACCACGAGATAGACCGGCAATTGAATGCGCAGATGCTCCGCTGCTTCCTGCACGAGCGTGCGCAGCCGTTGGGCGACCGTTGCCCTGCCGCGTGCAGTGTCCAGCAGCATCGAGACGCTGACGCACACCACGATGCCGTTGAGCGGCAATCGCTTGCGGCGCTCCGCGAGTTCCAGCAGGGCGCAATACCAGAGGCTGCGATCGCTGGGGCTCTGCGGGTCGGCCGTCCAGTGCGGATCGATGTCGATGGCGATCATCGACGTCAGTCGCTGCCAATGCCAGAAGGCAAATGGCTGGCTGGCGCTGTCGGGTGGTGCCGACGAACGACCGCTCGCTGCGGCGAGCAGATCGGGCACGTTCGCCAGGGGATCGCCCACGAACAGGAACCATGGGATGGCGTAGAGCGGATTGCGCACCGCACCCGAAGGCTTCACATTGGCGAGTGACTGCAGCTGGCTGGCGAGGGGCGCCTTGATCCTGATGACGTCGGCGTCTGTGGGCGACACGTGGCCCTCCGCGGAATTTTCGATGCACATGCGCAAGCGCCGCCGACGCGCGGCCCGGCCAGAACCCAGCAGCGCCCACCACAGGCTGAGGAAGGCGAGCAGGCACGCCACGAGCAAAGACCAGAAATGAGCGGGTATCGAAGTCATCGCATCAGCGTGGAACCGTCTCGAGAAAGACGAAGTCGGCGATCACCTGCGCGCCGGTATCAGCCGTCGCCAGCGACTCTCGCAAGCGCTGCAGGTAGGCGGAGGCCAGCTCGAAGGGTGGCCTGTCCGCGGTATCGCTGAAGGGAGTCGGCGACGACAGGGCCGTGAGGAGCACGGTGCCGAACGGCGGCGCCACGAGCCAGCTCGCGGGGATATCCTTGCCCAGCTCGATCACTTCGCTGGCCCGCACGCGCGGCTGCCCCCTGCCCGCGTTGAGATGCATCACCGCACCGTCGGCGGTGTAGTAGTCGACCCAGAGATAGCCTTCGTACTTGGCGTTCGTCACCTGGAACAGCACGGGATCGCCCTCGCGCAGCCTGCCATGGTGTGCGGTCGAAGCCTCCACCTTCAGGCCGAGGCCCATGTCACGGTTGCGGGCCTGGTGGGTCTTCAGGATCGCAACCACCTCGCAATGAGGCCAGACCCGCAACTGCAGGTCGAAGTTTGCGGCACTGACTCCCGGAAGGGCGCGCACATCCTCCTGCACCTTCGCCACCTGCTCCGATTGAGACACGAAGCCGCTGACCTGGACCATCCCGTCCGGTGTGACCGCCGCCGAAAGATCCGTGCAAGCGTAAGTCTGCAGTTGCTGGTCGACACGCTGGACGAGCGTGGGCGGTGATTCCCGAGGCGACGCCATCAGCACCGAGAACAGATAAGCCAGCGGAATGGCGGCCGCCAGCGCGGCGCCCGTGCGCAACAGCGCCCGCTTGCGGCCTTGCGGATCGCGCGGGCCTGGCGGATCGGGCATGCCATAGGGCTGCGGAGTGATGTGATCCTCGGCCAGTTTTTCCAGGCATGCAGGTTGGATTGCCAACTGCTTGCCGTGGAGCTCCTTGAGCTTGCCAAGTTCGCCACGGTCGTCGCCTTCGAAGTAATACTGGCCCTTGAAACCAAGCGCCAGTGCGTGCCAGTACACCTCGCGCACTTCCTGCTCGCCAGCAGGCAGCGCGGAAAGATGGTGGAAGAACTCGCTGTGTGCGTTGTTCGAATTGAAGAGCACGACTTGCAGCGGCTCCGTCCCGTCCGCGCAATCGGGATGCCGGGCGAGGATTTCGTCGATCCAGGCCACCATCGCAAACAGCGCGGATTCGACCTGTTCTGCCGGCTTGTCCAGCTTGCGAGCGGCCGCTCGGGCCTCTTCGAGGAGCATGCGTGCCTTGCGCCGGGCCGCATCGCATGAGCCATTGACGCGGCCTGCGGCGATCGATGCATCGAGCGCGAGGCCAAAGGAGAGCAGGGGCGAAAAGCAGTCGAGCAGGCGCGCCATGCGGAGCTCGGGGCTAGGCTTTGCTGGCGACGGGGTGGACGCTGCGATTGCGCCCGCATCGATGGCACATGGCCGTTTTTCCCTGTCGTTTCTGGATTGGGAAACGATTCTTTCATGCGCGCGGGCGCGCGCTATACCGCTTGGGAGCTATGTCGTTCGTAGGCAAATCCGCCTTGATGCGGGCGGGTTTCGCCGGTATCTTCGGCGTGCTGAGTTCATCAATGATGGGGCAAGCCATGAAAATCCTGATCGCCGACGACCACCGGCTCGTCATCGAGGCGGTCAAGGCCAAGCTGTCGGAACTGCAGTCCGAAATCGAATTCGTCCTGGCAATGAGCGTCGACGAATTGCTCGCCGGTGCATCCGACGACATCGACCTGGCCATGATCGACCTGAACATGCCGGGCGCCGAGGGCCAGGCTCACATCGACGAGATTCGCCGCCGGCACCCGGCGGTCCCGGTGATCGTGCTTTCCGGCTACGAAGATCCGGCCATCATGCGCAGTGCGCTCGAGCGGGGTGTGCTTGGCTTCATCCCCAAGGCCTATTCACCCGAGGTGATGCTGTCGGCCGTGAGGCTGGTGCTGGCCGGTGGCATTTATGTGCCGCCGATGATGTTGTCGGCCGTGCCGCCGGGCGTCATCGCAGGGATTCCGGGTACCGAGGGGGCACAGCGTGGGTCGGCCGCGGCTTCCGCACAGACACTGGAGCATCTTCGCAATGTGCTGACGGAGCGGCAGGTCGAGGTGCTGCAGCTCCTGTCGCAGGGCAAGCCCAACAAGCTGATCGGGCGTGCGCTGGGCATCAGCGAAGGCACCGTCAAGATCCACCTTGCTGCGATCTTCCGCGCGCTGAACGTGCGCAACCGGACAGAGGCGGTCGTTGCCGCGCAGTCGCTGACCGAAGCCTGAGGGGTCGGCGCCTTTATCCTCGGGCGATGGCCCTGGATCTTGCAAACTTCGACGCGGCGATCATCGACCTCGACGGCACGTTGATCGACACCATCGGCGATTTCCTCATCGCCTTGAACCGCATGCTCGATGAACTCGACCTGCCGCACGTCGATGCACCGACAGTGACGGCCATGGTCGGCAAAGGCTCGGAGCACCTTATCCACTCCGTGCTCCAGCAGGTGCGAGCTACTTCTTTGGATGAGACCGCGTGGTTCGATCGCGCGTGGCCGCGCTACCAGCACCACTATCTCGCCATCAATGGTCAGCATGCCGCGGTGTACCCCGGCGTCGTGGAAGGCCTTGCGGCCCTGCAGGCGCGCGGTCTGCGCCTGGCCTGCCTGACGAACAAGCCGACCGCCTTCGCGCGGCCCTTGCTGGCCGCCAAGGGGCTGGACAAATTCTTCGACGTCATGTTCGGCGGCGATGCCTTCGAACGCAAGAAGCCCGACCCACTGCCGTTGATCAAGGCTTGCGAAGCGCTGGGCGCTCCACCGGCGCGGACCTTGATGATCGGCGATTCGAGCAACGACGCGAGGGCCGCGCGCGCCGCCGGTTGCCCCGTGGTGCTGGTCACCTATGGCTACAACCATGGCGAACCGATCCGCGGCGTGGACGCGGACGGGTTTGTCGATTCGCTGGCAGAGATCGGCGCGTAGCCCAGGCGGCCTGCCTGCGCTACTTGCCGAGCAAGGCGTCCTTCAGCTTCCAATCGGCAGGCGCGGGGCCGAGCCAGATCCGCATCAGTGCGTTGAAGAAGGCTTGCTCCTTGATGGGCTCACCCTGCGGAACGCCTTTCACCGAAATTACCGTGCCGGTGCCCGGCGCCCAGTCGACGGTGAAGGTGTCGCCTGCCTTCAACTGCTTCTGGTCCGAGAAGATCTGGCTCATGCGCAGCAGGCCGGGAATCAGTTGCGACATCTCTGCCTTGGGCGAGTTGTCTTCCACGCCGCGGGTGAAGAGCTTGCCCAGCTCATTCGAGTCGATATCGCGCAGCATGGTGATGCTCATGCGCTTTGCACCCGGTGCGGCGAGCACTTCTTCGGGGCTCGCCGCCTTCTTGCTCAGGTAGAGACCGGCCGTATAGACCTTGAACACAGCCTTGTAGCGAACGCCCGCGCCATTGAGTTGCAGCTTGCTTCCGTGCAGATCGAGGGCTTCATCGATCTTGACGCCTCCGACATCGATCTGGGCGGCCAACGTCGCATGCGACGCAAGAGTGAGGGCGGTCAGCGCGAGTGCGCGCCGAAGAGCAAGCTGAAACATCAATTCCTCCTTAGGTTCTGGGGTGCGAAAAGCGTGCAATGTATCTTTTTGTACCTTCGTTGTCCCTCGGCTAAACTCCGCATTCCATGTTCATTCATCACGTCATTCAGACAGGTCAAGGCAGCCGGGGAGCCTGGCCTTGGCGCACGCCATCGACGTTGCTTGCTTGATTGCACGGCGCACGCCGTGCGCCCGAGGCCCTCAGTCACCCTGAACCGGCCAGCCTTGAATGACCCCGCCAGCGACCACGTAGCGTCCGCTGGCCGACGGAGACCCCACCGTGATCACTGAACTCGAATTCAAAAGCCTCAGCGCGCAGGGCTACAACCGCATACCGCTGATGGTCGAGGCCTTTGCCGACCTCGAAACTCCGCTTTCCCTCTATCTGAAGCTCGCCTACACCAAGGACAGCGGCAAGCACAGCTTCCTGCTCGAATCGGTCGTCGGCGGCGAGCGCTTCGGTCGCTACAGCTTCATCGGATTGCCAGCCCGCACGCTCTTGCGGGCCAGCGGCTTCGGTGCTGATGCCGTGACCGAGGTCGTCACAGATGGCAAAGTCGTGGAAAAAGCCCACGGTAATCCGCTCGACTTCGTTGCGGCTTACCAACAGCGTTTCAAGGTTGCGCTGCGACCGGGGCTGCCCCGCTTCTGCGGCGGCTTGGCGGGGTACTTTGGCTATGACGCTGTGCGGCACATCGAGAAGAAGCTCGAAAAGACCTGCCCGCCCGACACCCTGAACTGCCCGGACATCCTCTTGCTGCAATGCGAGGAACTGGCGGTCATCGACAACCTCTCGGGCAAGCTCTATTTGATCGTCTACGCCGACCCCGCTCAGCCGGAGGCTTACGCCAACGCGAAGCGGCGCCTGCGCGAACTGCGCGAGCAGCTCAAATATTCGGTGAGCGCCCCACAGGTGCGACCGACGCAGGCACACCCTGCGCAGCGCAGTTTTGCCAAGGCCGACTATCTTGCAGCCGTCGAGCGGGCGAAGGAACTGATCGCCGCGGGCGATTTCATGCAGGTGCAGGTGGGCCAGCGCATCAGCAAGCGCTACACCGAGTCCCCGCTTTCGCTCTACCGCGCCTTGAGGTCGCTCAATCCGTCGCCCTACATGTATTACTACCACCTCGGTGACTTCCACGTGGTCGGCGCTTCGCCGGAGATCCTCGTGCGCCAGGAGCGCACCGGGGGCGGCGAGCAGAAGATCACCATTCGGCCGCTTGCTGGCACGCGTCCGCGCGGTGCGTCGCCGGAACTGGACAAGGCGGCCGAGGTCGAGCTCATCAACGATCCGAAAGAGCGCGCCGAGCACGTGATGCTGATCGATCTGGCGCGCAATGACATCGGCCGCATCGCAAAGATCGGCAGCGTCAAGGTCACAGAGGCATTCGCCGTCGAGCGCTACAGCCATGTGATGCACATCGTGAGCAACGTCGAAGGCACGCTGAAAGAGGGCATGACTGCGATCGATGTCCTGAAGGCCACCTTTCCGGCCGGCACGCTGACCGGTGCGCCCAAGGTTCACGCGATGGAGTTGATCGACCAGCTCGAGCCCACCAAGCGGGGCATTTACGGCGGCGCCTGCGGATACATCAGCTATGCCGGCGACATGGACGTTGCGATCGCCATTCGCACCGGCATCGTGAAGGACCAGATGCTGCACGTGCAGGCGGCGGCCGGCGTGGTTGCCGATTCGGTGCCCGAACTCGAATGGAAAGAGACCGAGGCGAAGGCTCGCGCCTTGCTCCGGGCAGCGGAACTCGTCGAGGAGGGGCTGGAATGAACGCCGCAGAAAACCAGACCGACGACTTTTCTCACGAGATCATCGGTGCCGCCGTCGAAGTGCAGCGGGTACTTGGCATCGGTTTGGACGAGGAGGTCTACGCAGCCGCTTTCGCCATCGAACTCGCCGAGCGCGAAATCGGATTCTTGCGTGACGTGCCGGTGTCGGCCAGCTACCGGGGCCGCTCGCTCGGCGAAGTCTGCCGGGCGGGCTTCGTGGTGGAGCAATCGACCGTGGTTGAGGTGAAGGCCGTGGATGCGCTCACCGACTTGCATCGAGCGCGGGCGCAAGCGGCAGTTCGCTTGTCGGGGCTCAAGCTGGGGCTCCTCATCAACTTCAACGTGTTTCCGGTTGTCAAGGGCGTCTACCGGATCGGAGCCAAGCCATGAAGCTTCTGATGATCGACAACTACGACAGCTTCACCTACAACCTGGTGCAGTACTTTGGTGAACTTGGCGCCGATGTCGAGGTGCATCGCAACGACGAGATCACGCTTGATGAGTTGCGTGAACGGATGGCCGGTGGCGTAGGGCGACTGGTGATTTCGCCGGGGCCGTGTTCGCCGACAGAAGCCGGCGTCTCAGTGGAAGCCATCCGCGAATTTGCCGGCCGGTTGCCCATCCTCGGTGTGTGCCTGGGTCATCAGGCAGTCGGTGCAGCCTTTGGCGGAAAGATCATCCGCGCACAACAACTGATGCACGGCAAGACAAGCGAGATCAGCACCACGGGCGAAGGCGTATTTGCCGGCTTGCCTGAGAAGTTCAGCGTCAACCGCTATCACTCGCTCGCCATCGAGCGAGCGACGTGCCCTGTTGACCTGGCGGTCACCGCATGGACATCCGACGGCGAAATCATGGGCGTGCGGCACACGGGCTTCGCGCATGATGTCCGGATCGAGGGCGTGCAGTTTCACCCTGAGTCGATTCTTACGGAGCACGGCCATGCGATGCTCAAAAACTTCCTGGATTGAGACATGACCACCTCCGAATCTCTCGTCGACCTGCGCAGCGACACAGTCACGCAGCCTACCGCCGCCATGCGAGAGGCCATGCTGGCCGCGCCCCTGGGCGACGACGTCTTTGCCGACGACCCCAGCGTCAATGCGCTCCAGGAGCAGATCGCCCGGATGCTTGGCTTCGAAGCGGCCCTGTTTGTGCCGACAGGCACGCAGAGCAATCTCTGCGCGATCCTTTCTCATTGCCAGCGCGGCGACGAGTACATCGTGGGTCAGCAAGCGCATTGCTACCGGTGGGAAGGCGGCGGGGCGGCAGTCTTCGGCAGCGTGCAACCGCAGCCGTTGAATCACCAGCCGGACGGCACGCTAGCGCTCGAGGACATCGAAGCCGCCATCAAGCCCGACGATGCGCATTTCGCGCGGACGCGGCTGCTGGCGCTGGAAAATACCCTCGGCGGCAAGCTGCTGCCCTTTGCCTATGTGGAGCAAGCGACGCAACTCGCCCGACGCAAGGGATTGAGCCGTCACCTCGACGGCGCCCGGCTCTTCAATGCGGCAACGGCGCAGGCTGCTCAGCAGGGAACTCAGGTGCGTGACGAAGCGCGGCGCATTGCGGGGTGTTTCGACAGCGTCTCGGTGTGTTTCAGCAAGGGGCTTGGGGCGCCGGTAGGGTCCGCACTCTGTGGATCTCGCGAATTCATCGCGCGTGCGCATCGCATTCGCAAGATGGCCGGCGGCGGCATGCGTCAGGCCGGCGTACTGGCCGCGGCTGCCTCCCATGCGCTGGAACACCACATCGATCGCCTTTCGCAGGATCATGCGCTGGCGATCCGCCTGGCGAATGGCCTTGCCGGAATCCCAGAGCTGAAAGTCGAGCCACCGCAGACCAACCTGGTCTTCGCCGATTTGCAGGGGGAGGCGCGCGATCGATCCGCAGAACTGCTGGCACATCTGAAGAAGAACCGCGTGCTCGCGACCGGGCTCTATCGGCTGCGCTTTGCGACGCACCTGGACGTCGATGCGCAGGGCATCGATCGCTCTCTTGAAGCGATCCGGAGCTTCTTTCGCGCCTGAGCTGCCGCAGCGACCCAATCCACTGAACCGAACGAGACATCCACATGCCCATCACTCCCCAGGAAGCGCTGCAACGAACCATCGAGCACCGGGAGGTGTTCCACGACGAGATGCTGCACATCGTGCGGCTCATCATGAGCGGCGAGTGTTCGCCCGTGATGATGGCGGCGCTCATCACCGGCCTGCGAGTCAAGAAGGAAACCATCGGCGAAATCACGGCAGCGGCGCAAGTCATGCGCGAAGTCGCGACGAAGGTGCCCGTGGCGGACACGACGCGCCTTGTCGATATCGTCGGCACCGGGGGCGACGGCTCGCACACCTTCAACATCTCCACTTGCTCGATGTTCATTGCGGCCGCTGCGGGCGCGAAGGTCAGCAAACACGGCGGCCGGAGCGTGAGCAGCAAGTCTGGCAGCGCCGATGTGCTCGAGTCGCTCGGCGTCAACATCAACCTGAAGCCCGATCAGATCGCCAAATGCATTGCCGAGGTGGGCATCGGATTCATGTTCGCGCCGAACCATCATCCGGCCATGAAGAACGTCGCGCCGGTGCGCAAGGAACTCGGAATCAAGACGATCTTCAACATCCTCGGTCCGCTGACCAACCCGGCGGGCGCGCCGAACATCCTCATGGGCGTGTTCCACCCCGATCTCGTCGGGATCCAGGTACGGGCGCTCCAGCGTCTGGGCGCCGAACACGCGCTGGTCGTTTATGGTCGCGACGGAATGGATGAAATCTCACTCGGGTCCGCAACCATGGTGGGCGAACTCAAGGGCGGCGAAGTTCGCGAATACGAGCTCCATCCGGAGGACTTCGGCTTCTCGATGTCGAGCAACCGCGCGCTGCGCGTCGAAACACCGGAGCAATCCAAAGCGATGCTTCTTGGCGTGCTGGAGAACCAGCCCGGACCAGCCCGAGACATCGTGCTGTTGAATGCAGGCGCGGCACTCTACGCGGCGAATGTCAGCGAGTCGATTGCAGCCGGCATCGAGCGTTCGCGCACCGCACTCGAATCCGGAGCAGCGAAGACCAAGCTGGCCGAACTCGTTGCCGCCACCGCGGCTGCAACCTGAGGAGGGCATCGGACATGTCGGACATTCTTGAGAAGATCATCGCCGTCAAGCACGAAGAACTCGTCGCGGCAAAGAAGCGTGCCCCGCTCGAAGCAGTGCGCTTCGACGCGGAAAGCCGCGTGTTGACACGCGACTTCACTGGTGCGCTGCGCGCGAAGATCGCCGCCGGCGCGGCCGCCGTGATTGCCGAGGTCAAGAAAGCCAGTCCAAGCAAGGGCGTCCTGCGAGCAGATTTCATCCCGGCGGACATCGCGCAAAGCTATGCCGAGGGAGACGGTAAGGTCAGTGCGGCTTGCCTGTCCGTGCTGACGGATCGGCAGTTCTTTCAAGGCGGCGTCGACTACCTGAAACAGGCGCGCGCATCGTGCGATCTGCCGGTGATCCGCAAGGATTTCATCGTCGATGCGTATCAGGTGTACGAATCGCGCGCGATGGGGGCCGACGCGATCCTCCTCATTGCCGCCTGTCTTGACGATGCCCAGATGCGTGATTTCGAGACGATCGCGGTCGCACTCGGCATGGCGGTATTGGTCGAAGTACATGACAGCACTGAGCTCGAACGCGCGCTGCGGCTCAAGACGCCGCTGATTGGTGTCAACAATCGCAACCTGCGCACTTTTGAGGTGTCGATTCAAACGACGATAGACCTTCGCGCGCAGGTGCCGCCCGATCGCCTGCTCGTGACGGAGTCCGGTATCGCGACCCGTGATGACGTCGCGAAGCTGAGAGCTGCCGGCGTCCACGCATTCCTGGTTGGAGAAGCCTTCATGCGTGCTGACGAACCAGGCGAGGCCCTCGCTGATCTTTTTCGATGAGCGCCGATCAACTCGCGACCTGTGACCCGGCTGACTGGCCTGTCGCGCCCGGGTGGCAGTCGTTGGTGAGCCAGTTCTTCGATTCGGCAGTGGGGCAAAAGCTGCTCGCTTACCTGCGTGAACGCCTGGAAGGGGGTGCCGTGATCTTCCCGCCGCGGCCATTGCGGGCGTTGGAGTTGACGCCGCCGAGCGATGTTCGGGTGGTGATCCTTGGCCAGGACCCTTATCACGGACGCGGCCAAGCCGAGGGGCTTGCCTTTTCAGTGGCTCCCGGCGTGGCATTGCCCCCGTCGTTGCGCAACATCTTCAAGGAGCTCGAACGGGATCTGGGCACGCCGCCGCCCAAGTTCCCTGACCCCGGGGGTAGCCTCGTGAAATGGGCGACTCACGGCGTCCTCTTGCTCAACACATGTCTGACGGTGGAAGAAGGCCGCCCGGCCAGCCATTCGGGGCGCGGTTGGGAAATCTTGACGGACGCCGTGATCCGGCATGTCGCGCAAGGAGAACGGTCCGTGGTCTTCATGCTCTGGGGCGCGCATGCGCAGAGCAAACGCACATTGATAGATACAGGTCGACACAAAGTATTGACGGCGAACCACCCATCGCCGCTCTCCGCCTTGCGTCCGCCGGTCCCCTTCATCGGCTGCGGTCACTTCGGCCAGGCGCGTGCGTGGAGGGAGGGGAACTGCGCCTGAGGGGGTCGGTAAGTACTTGATTTCATGCGAGAATCGCGGGCTCGGCGCAAAACACGCCGGTCCGAGCCAACCCGTTCCGGTTTGCCTGGCCGAAGGTGCGAGCGAGAGCATGATTTGCCAAGGCTGCGATCGACCGGCCAAGGTAACCGTGCTATATTCCGAGGTTCGCCGGAGAGGTGGCCGAGTGGTTAATGGCAGCAGACTGTAAATCTGCCCTCTTACGAGTACGCTGGTTCGAATCCAGCCCTCTCCACCAGCGAATTTGGATTTTGCAGAGCGCTTGAATGTGATGTGCAGAGCCGAAGCGAAAGCAAGGCTCTGTCCTAGCTGCGGCGCAGTCCGGTCTAGGGGCTGTGTCGTTGTGCGGGAGTAGTTCAATGGTAGAACCCTAGCCTTCCAAGCTAATGACGCGGGTTCGATTCCCGTCTCCCGCTCCAGCGTCTGCATTTGGTGCTTCTGTGGTTTGGTTTTATAGATATCGCCCATTTGGCTCAGTGGTAGAGCACTCCCTTGGTAAGGGAGAGGTCGCGGGTCCGATTCCCGCAATGGGCACCAGTTCTTGGGGTTGCAGCCTGGTGGCTGCAACCCCATGTCAGTGTGTTGATCTAGTTATTTTTCGGAGTCGAGAAAATGGCAAAAGGAAAATTCACCCGCACGAAGCCGCACGTGAACGTGGGCACGATTGGTCACGTTGACCATGGCAAGACGACTCTGACGGCGGCGATCGCGACGGTGCTGTC
>NZ_JBFTRG010000016.1:0-133850 GCF_056399425.1 Variovorax sp. 01N429
GACACCCTGGTCCTGGGCACGCAGGCCACCGAACACGGCACCCAGGAGACCAGTCAGGGCCGCGACCTCATGTACCAGAAGGCCAAGGACAAGGGGACCACCGACCAGACCACGAACTACAACCAGTTCAACGCGGGCAGTCTGGCCGTGAGCGCCAACCATGTGCAGGCCGGCGTGGGCGCGCGGGACAGCATCGAGCAGCTCGCCCAGCTGCCCGGCATGGGTTGGATAGAGCAGCTTCAGAACGATCCGAACCTCAGCGGCAAGGTCGACTGGGTGAAGGTCGAGGAGGCGCACAAGAACTGGAACTACAGCCAGCAAGGGCTGACGCCCGAAGGCGCTGCCATCGTGACGGTGGTGGTCAGCTACTTCACCTGGGGAGCGGCCAACGGCGCGGGGACTGCGGCAGGCGGCGCCGTTGGCGGCGGCACTACGGGCGCTGTAGTGGGTGGCGCGGTGACGGCCGGCGTGAGCGCTCTGGCCGGTCAAGCCAGCGTCGCGCTGATCAACAACCAGGGTGACATCGGCAAGGCACTGGACGAGCTTGGATCGAGTTCGAATGTGAAGAACCTGCTGACGGACATTGCCACGGGCGGTGTGCTCGGTGGGTTGAACCTGAACCCCACGGGCTTGCCGACGGCGAGCGGCAGCGCGCAGGAGTTCATGAAGCAACTCGGCCAAAACCTCACGGCCAGCGCAGCAACGGCGGTGATCAGCACGGCGATCAACGGCGGCAGCTTGGAGGAAAACCTGAAACAGGGCCTGAAGACCGCGCTCCTGAACACCATAGCTGCGCAGGGTGCAAATGCCATCGGCGACCTGACCAAGGACGGGACGCTCGACGACTTCACCAACAAGATCGCTCACGCGATTGCCGGCTGTGCCGTGGGCGCGGCTCGAACGGACGGAAGCTGTGCGGCGGGCGCCCTGGGCGCTGCGATCGGAGAACTGGCAGCGGAAGGCTACGGTCGACAATTCGACACGATCCAGTTCGCGGCGATGGTGAGTGGCATCGCTGGTGCGATTGCCGGTTTGGATGCGGACCAGATCAACCTCGCGAGTCAGGCAGGGGCCAATGCGGCGGCGAACAACTTTCTGAGTCACGACCAGTGGAAGCAACTGGCGGACGAGATCGCTGCCTGCCAGAAGAACGGATGTCCGTCAGAAAAGGAGCGCGAACTCCAGACCAGGTACCTGGAGATCAGCAACAGCCAGGACAAGGCATTGCTGGCTGCATGCCAAGCGGGCTCACCTCAATGCAAGACCTTCCTTGCCGCAGCCCTTGACGGCGCGGCGACTCAACACGACCTCATCGTTTCTGGAAAGCTGCCGGACTACTACTGGGGTGGATCGGATTTCAGCGGCACAGCCAAGCTGTTGTCGTCGCCCCAGTTCAAGGGAGCGACGAGCGAACAGGCCGCCCAGATGGCCGCGAAGTTGGGCGGGATCATCCTCGACTTCGTTCCGGTCATCGGCGACATCAAGGGCTTTGTCGAAGCGCAGACGCCCTTCGACTACACGTTGGCCGCAGTCGGCACCTTGGGTCCCCTGGGCGATGGGGTCGCAAAGCTGATCAAGGAGGCAAAGATCGCCGCGGAAGCGGGCGACGCGGTTAAGGCGATCAACAAACTCGCAGAGGCAGAGAGCGTCATCAAGGCGACTCCAGGGCCTAAGGGCTCCTGGGATGCCGCACTGAACGGACAGCTTGCCCCTAAGACGACCTACGAACTGACCAATGGTCACAAGTACGTAACTGACGCCAATGGCAGTTTATTGATACGTCCTTTCCGTCCGTCAAGGCGTTTCTCAGATCATTCTCCATGGCCCGCCAGTCCCCGCGGTTCAATGTCGAGGCCTGCGGCACGATATTGATTCTGTCCCCCGCGCCACCGAGGCTTGCAGCGATCAGGTGGCCGCCATCGTCTTTTGCGGCCCCACACTGACCGACCGCACATTGCTGATACTTGTTGCGATCCATGGCGTCCAGCGATAGTTGGCCTTCCACCTGGTTCACCAAAATCGATGTTGGATATCCAGAGGGCGGGGGAGTGCGACCAAGCGAGTTCCGCGTCCTGGCGACGATTGACGGCAAAGTGGTTCCGTACAGATTCACGCAATGAGGACGAAAAAATGATAGCCACAGTGGAAGAGGCTTATGAGGCCATCGGACGATACCTGACTAGTTTCGTAGGGACGCGGACTTGGGATAGTGCGGTGTGCAGAATGCAAATTTACGCAGACATGGCTAAGGGGACGCAATGGTTGAACTCAGCCGGAAAAAGCGACGAAACTGGAGGATTTGAAGCGAATCCAAATGCTATTTGGGAGGGACTCGACGCGGCCATTTTCCTTCGCGACGCATTGCTGAAGAAGACAGGCCAGCGCATCTGGGGCCTGACGTTTATCCTCTACCCCAATGGGAAGTTCAACATGGATTTCGACTACAACAAGCCAAGCGAATATGAGGAGACCGATGATAAGATAAACGTCTCACCCGTCGAATTTACTGAGAAAATCCACAAGAAAAGCTGACGAGCGCTATTTTTTAGGAATTTATCAGCCTTATTTTGGCCCTTCCAAACCATTATTTCCCTAAGCCAAGCGATCTCAAGGTCACGGCAGCTATTGATGGCAGGCAAATTGAGTGGTTTTTCGAACAATGATGATGATTGAATCTGTAGAACAGGCTTACGAAGTTCTTGGCTCAGATATTCTGCGGTTCGTAAACGGACGCGCATGGGACGGTGCCGGGGCCAAATACGGGATATTGACCACAATGGTTTCATCTGAGTGGTGGCTATCCAGAGGTCCTTGCATCGAGACTTCGGGACGGGGATCTTCCTCAATGGCAGAAAGCAAGCTGAAGGCAGCAGCCGTTCGTTTCCTACGGGACAACCTTCTCAACACAACGAAACAGAGAATCTGGGGCCTTTCCTTTACTCTCCATCCTGACGGAAAGTTCAGCATTCAGTACGACTACGACAAGCCGCAGGACTACCAGGAAACTGAAGATGCGATCGACGTGTCGATCAGTGACTTCGCGGAAGAAATCAACAAGAGGGCCGAAAGAGAGTGAGTCTTGCGTCTTGTTGTCCACGCGGCAAATACGGTCACACCCCGAGTCCAAGCTGTGCGGGGAGGCCGATGAAGCATAGATCTTGCCGGCCCCGCTCAAACGGCTCATGAACGCGGGCGTGACCTTCGCCAAGCAGTATGGATTGACCCCCGGCATCGCGTTGACTGCCGCGCAGATGGCCCAACTCACGAGCGACATCGTCTGGCTCGTCGAGCAGACCGTGACCCTGCCCGATGGCAGCACCCAGGAGGTGCTCGCGCCCCAGGTCTATATGCGCGTGCAGCCCGGTGACGTCGACGGCTCCAACGGGGACATACGGCTTTGTCAAAGATTCAAAAAGTCTATTTCAATTCAGTAATCAATAACTCAGATGAGCATCACCATCCTTGAGTTTGCTAATTCTTTCGTTAAAGGACGAGTACCGGCCGCCACCTTTGTCGATGCCTTCTCCGAACTTTGGAAAATTGAAAGAGATGGAAAAATTCTTCAAAATGACGATGAACAGCTGAGTGAGCGATTGTCAACCATTTTTTGTTTGGTGGACCTGTTCAATCCTGGCGAAGAGAAAGAGACATATGAGTTGAATGCAATGCAATTGCGCGGAAAAATCTCTGCACTACTGAAAAATCAGTCCATCAAATAAAAAACGGGCAACTGATTGCGTATGAGAAACCCTCTATCAGCAGAGGCATGTTGTTGAAGTTCCCGGCCGCTTACCCGTTTGAAGCTGAAGTTGTAGTGATGATCTGCGAGGGGCCGGAGAGTTCTTCCGAAAGGTGCTTGAGAACTATCACGGGACATAAGGCCGGGATCAACTGCTTTCAGGTTCTACCTTCAGAGGCGTCGGCAAACGGACATTTCGTGTCCACAACATGGTTGACCGAAAACTGGAACAAATGGGTCTAGCCTGACGGCAACGTTGACGACGTGGAGGTTCGCAAGGAACTCGCGGCGGTCGAGCTGTAGATCGAGGCGCTTGAGGATCTATTGCATTAAAAAAGCGACCATCCAGGGCGCTGGGTCGCCAGCACGCCCACTGAGTCCAGCAAGCACCTCAGGAAGTCGTTTTCCTTCAAACAGCACGGTGAGCAGAAGGCCAAGGAACTGTCGATCGCCGAGGGTCAACGGCAAGACCTCGCCTCAAGCATGCGCGAGAACATTAACCAGCTTCCCAAACGGATCCCGAACAAAGAACCGGCGCACGCCCCACGGTTCGTCAGCAGGTCCGTACTCAATCGCAAACCCAGCAGCCCTCATGCGTTCGAGCGCAGCGTCCACATCGTCCACCTCGATTGACAAGTCAGGCACAGGAGTGCCAGAACCCCCTTCCGAGGCGAAGCTCACCTGAACAGTCATCTTGGCTTGTGACCCATAGGTCTGAATCCAGCCATGGTCCATCAAGATCTCCAGCCCGAGGACGTCTTGATAGAACGCCCGAGCCCTGCTGATGTCGAGCACATCGAAATTGGCGACGATTCGTTTGACTTGCAATTTGCTTCCTTCGCGTGGATAGGGGTCTGGTTCCGGCGAATTCGCCGATGATCCTATTTGAAAGCTCACCGACGAAATCAGCTCGCTCTTCTCTCCGACACAACCATTGCGCCGTCTCTCACACCCGGGAGCCCCGTCTTCGCCACATTAAGCCCGGCGATCCCACGGCCGAACGGAGAAAGCGCCATGCTCAAAACCGCGATCTATCAAAGCGTTCTGAAATCTGTTCGGAGTGTCGGCCCGCATCGGTTCTTTCACAGCCCACTTGTGGCGCGCCTGCTGTGGGACACCGCGCCGCGCGAAGCCTTCCTGCTGGCGCCCTGCCCGTCCGAAGTCTTCGTGGTCGCAGCGGGCGACCAGGTCATCGGGCAGTGGCTGTTCAAGCATCGCGAGCCCTACAACTTTTCCATGCTGCGCCGGGTGGCCTCATTGCTGAACGGACGCCATCTGACTTGCCTGATCGACATCGGTGCCAACATCGGCACGGTCTGCATCCCCGCGGTCAAGCGCGGGCTGTTCGAAAGGGCCATCGCGGTCGAACCGGAGCCCCTGAACTATTCGCTGCTGAGGACCAATGTCGAGATCAATCGGCTGTCGGACCGGATCACGACGCACAACGTTGCGTTGGGGGAGAAGAACGACGAGAGCCTCGTATTCGAACTCTCGACCATCAACTACGGCAACCATCGGGCGCGCTACGGCGGCGACGGCAGCAATGGCCTGGACGGCACGGACTCAAGCCAGGAGCGCATCGAGGTGCCGTCGCAGAGCCTCGACCGCATCACGGAAGGTGTGGATCTCGGTTCAGCCCTGCTCTGGATGGACACGCAGGGATATGAAGGCTATGTGCTGGCGGGCGGCACCCGCACACTGCAGCACAAGCCCCCGTTCGTGATGAAGTTCTTGCCTGACGGCCTGTCGCGCAGTGGCGGCACGGAACGGCTCAGGCACGCACTCCAGCTGGCCGGCTATGCATCGTTCTGCGACCTGAGCGAGACCGACGATGCGTTTCGTCCGTTCTCGCTCGAGGTGCTCGACGCGCTGGCTGGACAGCTGGCATCGAGCAAGGGTCAGACGGACCTACTGCTCGTATGACCCCGGAGCGTCACGGCACGTTGGATGTCGAGATCTGGAACGGCTTGCCCGGTACGGTCATGGCGCCCTCGTACTCGGCCGTCGATCCGTTGATGGAACATCCGTTGGGTCTCGGGCAGGCGCCGCCATCCGAGAAGATCACCGGTCCGTAGCGGTAGTTGCGCACTGCCTTGCCGCCGTAGTCCGTCACGGTCACCACGTTGTTGATGTTGGCGAAGTTGTCGGCATCTTCCACCGCGATCAGGTCGGTCAGCTTGTTGTGCTGGATGCTGCGCACGACGCTGCCGCTGTTGCCATCCGAAGCAAAGCGCACCCACGAGATCTTGTTGTCTCCGCGCGAGCCCACGATGACCTGCTGGTTCATCGGATCGCTGGTGGTGCCGCTCGGATCGCTCTTCGACATCGCAAGCGAGGTCGGATTGCGGCCGATGTCGCCGACGGTGCCGACCTCGGCAATGTCGTCTGGCGATGGCGTGGCGACGGCGCCGCCAGGTGCGTAGCCGTTCAGGCTGTAGATGTGCAGCGTGCCGTCCTGCGTGGCGATCCAGGCGCGCGGGCTGCCGGTCGACATGGTCGTTCTCACCGCCGTCGGGCGATCACCCATCGAGACGGTCTTGATCACGGTCGGCATCTGCGAAGCTTCCTTGTCGAAGGTGTACGGCCACTGGTCGCTTGCCTGTCCATAGTTGCTCGTGACGCCGACATTGGAGCTGAAGTACACGCTGTTGACGTAGCTGAAGAGTGGCTTCAAGTCAATGAAGGCAGCCTTCTGCTCCGACTTCGAAATCACCACTGCCACCCCGCCCTTGGCATAGCGACGGTAGTTGCTGCTGCCATCGGTAAAGCTCTGCCAGTTGTTGGTCAGCGGCGAGTTCGCCGCGCCCATGAAGAGGCCGCCGGGCTGCACGCTGTCGAACTGGTGCAGGTTGGTTGTGACTGCGATCTCCGTCGGTGCGTTCATGCCCGGGATGTCCACGTAACCCAGCACCTTCATGAAGGCGGTGTTGCCCATGTTGGGCAGGCCGGGGTAGACGCCCATCCACTCGTTCCACCAGTTGTGCCAGGCCGAAAACGTAAAGCCGTTGCTCGTGTGACCGGAGGAGTTCATGGCATCGCAACCGTCGCACAGGCCAGCCAACGCGACGACGGCGACTTGGCCCTTCATGGCTTCGGTGTCCCACACCGTGACCAACGCGAACTCGTTGCCGTTGGTCACGGCAACACCTGTGGGCACCTTGTTCGGCGCGAGAGTCGCGGTCGCGTTGTTGCTGGCGGTGTTGCTGCCCACCGTGCCGAGCACGCCGTTCTGGAATGCGACGATGCCTTCGGCGCAGAAGCCCGCGCCGCCTTGACAACGCCCCATCGCGACCGGGTTGCCGTTCGTGAGGCCCGCCGCCTTGTAGTTCATCACGTTCGGCGTATCGATGCCCTGGCCTTGCTGGTAGATCTGCCACGGCAACTGCGGCAGTCCGGCAAACACGTTGTACATGTAGCCAGACACCTGAAGCAGGCTCACGCCAACGCGCTGCGACGGATCGTCCGCCGCAAAGAGCATGTTGGCCTGGTTGGTTGAAAAGAGACCGGCATTGCCGGTCACCGGCCCTCCCACGTTCCAGTAGAACGCGACATCCTGGGCAGGCGCGGAGAGCTTGGTGCTCGTGCGCTCGGCGAGATCGGGACCTGTGTTTGCCGACCCGTACGACGCCGCATCGGGTCCATAGCGGTACGCAATGCCCGCGTCCTGGCTCAGCACGGCGGCCATGCTCTTGTACGCATCGGGATTGACGGCAAGGGAAGAGTCAACGACGTCCGCATCGATCGGTGCGGAAGCCAAGGCAGAAGTGCGGGGTGAGTTGGCGGCTTCGGCAGAGGCCGATGTTCCGGTCGCTGCTGCCATGGATGGCGCGCCGCCGCTGGATCCTCCGCCTCCGCAACCGGCGATCCCGGCACTGACGGCGCTTGCGGCAAATAAAAGTGCGAACTTCTCAAAAGATTTCAAAAGTGGGCTCCTGTTGAAGAGCCTGCTTTGTATGTGGGATGCCTCCGACGCCTCAAGCTTGATTGCATTTGTTTTCCCTCTGTATGCATTTTGCGGTGCAGCATTTACATTCGAATCGTCCTGTGACGTAGGTGACCCACGGCTTGGCAGTCAAGACCTACTCGGCTGGCAGAAGTCGCGCCATATGTCAAGAAACACGCAGAGCTGCGATGACCTTGTGAACGCAAGCCAGGAAGCGCAAATTGCAGTCGTCGTCCTACAGACGAAGACTGCATGGACTCCCAGGAGGAAAGAAATGGCAACAACTCGGACCCACGGACTGCGCAGCAACGAACCGCTCTTCAAACACGTGTGGCTGAAATTCCCGGACGATCTGGCCTGGGACATCTTTACGCTGGACTGCATGCTCGTAGCGCTGCTGGCCATGCTGGTGGCCGGCCTGGCGAGCTTGAGCGCCAAGTTCTCTCAACTGCTCGCCGACCACGAGCGATGGCTCTGGATGTCGGGCATGACGCTGGCCATCGTTGCGGTCGTGAGCTTGATTCGCGTCGTATGGCCGGGCGATCAGGTGCGCCGTCCCTGGTAGCTGGCTCCAGGGCCGCTCAGAGGTCTCTCAGAAACTCGTTGCGATGTATTTCGCTTCCATGTATTCCGCGACCCCGTGACGCTGCCCGCCCTCCCGGCCCAGCCCACTTTGCTTCACGCCACCGAAAGGGGCCGCCGGGTCCGAGACCAGGCCACGGTTGAGCGCGATCATTCCTGATTCGATGCGCCCGCACACCCGCATGCCACGGGCGAGGTCGCGCGTGTAGACGTACGCAGCCAGGCCGTATTCGGTGTCGTTGGCGAGCGTGATGGCTTCGTCTTCGGTCTCGAATCGGCTGATCGGTGCGACGGGCCCGAAGATTTCCTCGTGCGCCATCTCGGCATCGCGCGGAACGTTCGTCAGCACCGTCGGGCGGTAGAAGTAACCCGGCCCATCCTGTGCTTCAGCGCCACAGAGGACGTTTGCGCCGCGGCGCACCGCGTCCTGCACGAGCCGATCGATCTTCTGCACTGCCTTGCGCGTGATCATCGGCCCGCATTCAGTTTCGGCCTCGATGCCGGAGCCGACGCGCACTGCGGCCATGCGGCGCGCGAGCCCCTGCGCGAAGGCATCGTGGATGCCCGATTGCACATAGATGCGGTTGGCGGCAGTACACGCCTCGCCCGCATTGCGCATCTTCGCGACCATGGCGCCGTCGAGCGCGGCCTCCAGGTCTGCATCGTCGAACACGATGAACGGCGCATTGCCGCCAAGCTCCATCGAACATGACACCACGTGCTTGGCAGCCTCGGCGAGCAGCGCCCGCCCCACGCCTGTAGACCCGGTGAACGACAACTTGCGCACACGGCGGTCGGCGAGCATCGCGGCCGTCAGCGGACCGGGCGTGGATGTGGTCAGGACGTTCACGACACCGGGTGGAACGCCGGCTTCCTCGTAGAGCGCGGCCAGGGCATAGGCCGTGAGCGGCGTTTCGCTCGCCGGCTTGAGGATCACCGTGCAGCCGGCCGCCAGTGCGGGCGCGATCTTGCGCGTCGCCATGGCCGCCGGGAAGTTCCACGGGGTGATGAGCACGCAGATCCCGATGGGTTCGTAGTCGACGATGATGCGGTTCGTCCCCGACGGCGCGATGCCGAATTCGCCCGAAAGACGCACGGCCTCTTCGGCGTTCCAGCGGAAGAACTCGGCGGCGTAGGCCACTTCGCCGCGCGCATCGCGCAGCGCCTTGCCGTTTTCGAGCGAGATGAGCGCGGCGAGGGACTCGGCTCTCTGAGTCATCAATTCAAAGCAGCGACGCAGGATCTCAGAGCGCCGGCGCGGCGGCGTGGCGCGCCACCCAGCCGCCGCCTTGGCTGCGGCTTCGACTGCGGCGGCAGCGTCCTCGACGGTGGCATCGGGGACGGTCGCGATCAGCGCCTCCGTGGACGGATCCACGACATCGATGCGACGGCCACCGGTGGCGGCCCGCCATTGGCCGTCGACATAAAGCTCATGGCGCACGTCCGCCAGAACCGATGGAGCAAGCGCGGATTGGGATTCCATAGAAGAAGCATTCATGGTCAAAGCAATGATGAGAAGAGATGGAGTTCAGCGGGCCGCGGCCTGCAGGTCGCCGTCGAAAGCGGCCTGCACCAGACGGTGCATGGCTGCGGCATCGAAGGGTCGCGGGTTGTTCTTGATCAAGCGCTCGATGCCCATGGCCTGCTCGGCAGTCCATGTGACCTTGTCGGCGGCAAGGCCCAGCTCCGCCAGTGTGGTCGTGATGCCGATGGCCTTGAACAGGCGACTGACTTCGTCGATCGCGGCGCCGGCCTGGGCCTGCTCGTCGCCCTTGGCTTCCAGGCCCAGCGCTAGCCCGATCTGCGCCAGTTCGGCACCGGCGGCGGATCGGTTGAAGCTCATCACGTAGGGCATGAGCGTGGCGACGCCCAGGCCGTGCGCCGTGTCCGTCAGCGCACCGGCGGGGTATTGCACCGCGTGGGCCGCCGCGGTCCCGGCCGTGCCAAAGGCGCAGCCCGCGGCGAGTGCACCCATCATCACGTCGGCGCGCGCGTCCTCGTCGCTGCCGTTGGCAACTGCCTTTTCGAGGCTTCGGCCGAGCAATCGAATGGCAAGCAACGCGAAATGATCGCTCAACGCGTTCTTGCCGATGAAGACGTGGCGCTGCGGCAAATCGGCGCTGGGTTCGCGGCGCGCGGCGGTGAACGATTCGATGGCATGCGTCATCGCATCGGCCCCGGCGATGGCCGTCAGGCGCGGCGGACAGGTCATCGTCAGTTCGGGATCGCAAATCGCGGCCACCGCGATCAGATGGGGACTCGAGATGCCGACCTTGAGCGTGCGGTCCGGATCGCTCACGACGGCGACCGGGGTGACTTCCGAGCCGGTGCCGGAGGTGGTGGGCATTGCAATCACCGGCAGCACGGGTCCCGGCACCTTGAACTCGCCGTAGTAGTCCTGCAAACGACCGCCATGGGTCAGGAGCAGGGACACGCATTTGGCCATGTCCATGCAGCTGCCTCCGCCGATGCCGATGACCATATCCGGGGAGAAGGCGCGCGCAGCCTCCGCGTTGACGCCAACGCTTTCCAGGGGAACGTCGGGCTCCACGTTGTCGAGCAGGCGTACCTCGATGTCGGCTGCCTTGAGCGCCGCCATCATCGATTTGAATTCAGGCGTTGCAGCGAAACGCGCATCGGTGCAAACCAGCGCGCGGCGCCCGTGCTTGCACGCGACGGCGGCGAGCGCATGGCGCTGCCCTTTGCCAAACAAGATCTCCGGCGGCAGCCGCAGCGCGGCAAAAAGCGTCATGGTTTTTATCCTTCGGGGTTAATTTAAACTTGCACCCTCAAATACGATCCTATAGGATATCGTATCTTTCGGATCGCGTCATCCCGGCGCTTGCCGCGAAAGCTGCGATCAGTTCATGCAGGAGACAGAGTGGGCACTACCGCCAGCGAAAACGAGGAAGGCGCGCAAGCACCGCACAGAGGCAACAGGTTCCATCGGGCCAGTTTGTCCGGGGACGTGTACGGGGCCATCTTCAATCAGCTGATGGCGCTGAAGATCGCGCCGGGCGAACGCATCACGGTCGACAACCTCGTGAGGGAGCTGAACGTCTCGCAGACGCCGATCCGCGAGGCGCTGGGCCGACTCGAAGGCGAAGGGCTCGTGGTCAAGCAGCATCTGGTGGGCTACCGTGCCGCGCCGCAGATCACGCGCCGTCGGTTCGACGAGCTGTACGAGCTCCGCCTGCTACTTGAGCCCGACGGCGCGGCCAAGGCGGCCGCAGCGATGGACGCGCAAAAGATCGAAGAACTGCGCGAGGCCGCGGGTGGCATGGCCCGCGTCGACGGCAAGGACGAGCGACTGCGCTACTCCGCGTTCGCGCGCCAGGATGAGGTGTTTCACGACCGCATCATGCAATTCGCGGGCAACGAACTCATCCGCCAGACCCTCACCTACCAGCACGCTCACTTCCACATCTTTCGGCTGATGTATCACCGCCGCGTCACGGATGACGCCCTGGACGAACACCAGGCGCTGATCGACGCCTTTGCCGCCCATGACCCGGATGCCGCCAAGGCAGCCATGCGGGCGCACATCGAGCGCTCGCGCGACCGCTTGCTGCCGGCCTTCGATTGAGCGCGCGATCCATGTCCGCACAGATGCTCGAGCGCCCCTGGTCGCCTGTCGCCAGGGCGCCGCTTGCAGAAACCGAAGCTGCATTCGATACCCCGGCCACTGAAAGAACCGCCGCCCCGCTGCTGCGCACGCACGAACTCGGCAAGCAGTACGCCGGCGTGACCGTGTTGAGCGGAGTGACGCTCGATATCTTCCCCGGCGAGATTCACGCGATCATTGGCGAGAACGGCGCGGGCAAGTCCACGCTGATGAAGCTCCTCTCTGGTCACGTACCGCCGAGCGAAGGAGAGATCTCCCTGGACGGCCGGCCGGTGCACTTCACCGGACCGCACCAGGCGCAGGACGCGGGCATCGTGCTCGTGCATCAGGAGATCCTGTTGGCGGACGGCCTCACGGTGGCCGAGAACCTCTTCCTCGGCCGTGAACTGACGCGCAACGGCATGGTCGACGATCGGACCATGTATCGGCTGGCCGCGCAGAAGCTCGCCGAACTGGGTTGCCATGCCTCTCCGCGCGCGCTGGTGCGTGACGTTCCACTGGCTGATCGGCAACTGGTCCAAATCGCCCGCGCCCTGCTCGACGACCATCGGGTGGTTATCTTCGACGAGCCCACTGCGGTGCTGACCGGCGAAGAAGTCGAACGGCTGCTGCGCATCATCTTCAGGCTCAAGTCGCAGAACATCGCGGTGCTCTATATCAGCCACCGACTTGAAGAGGTTCAGCGCCTCGCAGACAAGGTCACGGTGTTGCGTGACGGCCGAACCGTGGGGACTCATCCCGGGCACAGCCTGAGTCAACTCGACATGGCCCGCCTCATGGTGGGGCGCGAACTCTCCGCGCTCTATCCGCCCAAGGCGGGGGTGCCCGGCGAGCCGATCCTGCATGTGCAAAACGCGACCGTGCCGGGGGTGGTCCACGACGCGTCTTTCGTCGCGCACCGCGGTGAGGTTCTCGGCTTTGCTGGAATGATCGGCGCGGGCCGAACCGAACTGTTCGAAGGCCTGCTGGGATTGCGCCCTGCCAAGGCGCAGGTCCAGCTCGATGGCCGATCCGTTCACATCCGATCGCCTCGCGAGGCCATCGAGCTCGGCATTGGCTACCTGACCGAAGACCGCAAGGGAAAGGGACTGCTGCTCAATGAGCGCCTCGCGCCCAACCTCACACTTTCGGCACTGTCGCGCTTCCACCCTCGCATCTGGCTGCGCAAGCGCCATGAAGCGGACGCCCTCCAGGAAGCCATCCGCACATACGACATCCGGCTCAAGAGCAAGAGCACGCGCGCTGGGCAACTCTCCGGTGGCAACCAGCAGAAGCTTCTGCTCGCGAAGGTGCTGCTGACAGACCCCTCGATCGTGGTGATCGATGAGCCCACACGGGGCATCGACATCGCCAACAAGGCGCAGATCTATGCCTTCATCCAGGAATTGGTCGCACGCGGCAAGGCCTGCATCGTGATCTCCTCCGAGATGCAGGAACTCATCGGCGTGTGCGATCGCATCCTGGTCATGCGCCAGGGCCGCATCGCCGGCGAGGTGAGCGGTGAGCGCATGACCGAGCACAACATCGCATTGCTTGCCACCACCGACGGCGAGCCAGCACCCAGCATCGCAACCCAGAGCTCCATCGAAGAGGAAGCCCCATGAACGCCATCACCCAGGACGTGCCGCTGCGGCAGGAGCGCGAACTGCACATCAACTGGACCGAGGCCGGTCCGTTCGTCGCGCTGGTTGCGTTGCTCGCCATCGGCTACCTGATCAACAGCGACTTTCTCTCCGCCACCAATCTCGCCAACGTCATCGCACGCAGCGCTTTCATTGCAATCATCGCCGTGGGCGCGACATTCGTGATCTCTTCGGGCGGGCTCGATCTTTCGGTCGGCTCGATGGCGGCGTTCATCACCGGCGTAATGATCATGCTGATGAACCGGATGGCACCCGAATGGGGCGTCTGGGCCATCCCGGCCGGCATGGCGGTCGCGCTGCTGGTGGGCCTGCTCTGCGGGCTCTTCAATGGCTTGATCGTCACTGTGGGAAAGATCGAACCCTTCATTGCCACCCTCGGCACGATGGGCATCTTCCGCTCGCTCATCACCTACATGTCGGATGGCGGCACGATCCCGATCGACTCGTCACTGCGCAATGCATATCGCCCGGTCTACTTCGGCACTGTGGGCGGCGTGCCGATCCCGATCCTCGTGTCGCTCGCTGTCGCTGCCGTGGGCGCCTTCATCCTCTACCGCATGAAATACGGTCGCCGCTGCGCCGCAGTCGGCGCCAACGAGGACGTGGCGCGCTACTCGGGCATCTCGGTCATCAAGACCCGCACGATCGCCTACATGGTGCAAGGCGCGTGCGTGGCGATCGCGGCCATTTGCTATGTGCCGCGCCTCGGTGCTGCCACGCCGACCACCGGGCTGCTGTGGGAGCTCCAGGTGATCACCGCAGTGGTGATCGGCGGCACCGTGCTGCGCGGCGGCAAGGGGCGCATCTGGGGCACGCTGGCCGGCGCTGTCGTGCTCGAGCTCATTGCCAACCTGATGGTGCTGTCCGACCTCGTCTCCGAGTACTTGGTGGGCGCCGTGCAAGGCGCAATCATCATCATCGCGATGTTGGTCCAGCGCCTTTCGAAGAAGTGATCCGCCAAACAATTCGTTTGTGAAATTGCCCCGTGTCCGGACCACTCGGGTGCACATGATTCCGGTCCATACATCAATCTACATAGGTTGGAGGTGACAAATGCTCAAGTCGAAATGGATAGCAGTGGCGGCGTTGGGAGCGCTGCTGGCGACAGGTGGTGCCTACGGCGCCGACAAGAAGGTGATCGCGGTGTCGATTCCGGCTGCCGATCACGGCTGGACCGCAGGCGTGGTCTACCACGCGCAGGCGGCAGCCAAGGAAATCAACAGTGCCTACAAGGACCAGATCGAAGTCGTGGTCAAGACCTCGCCGTCGGCATCGGCACAGGTGAGCGCGCTTGAAGACCTTTCCGCCGGACGCAAGCTCTCGGCGCTGGTGATCCTTCCGCACACATCCGAAGAGCTCACGCTGCCGGTCAAGGCAGTCAAGGACAAGGGGACCTTCGTCACCGTGGTCGATCGCGGGCTCAGCGATCCAACCATCCAGGACCTGTACGTGGCGGGCGACAACATTGCCGTCGGACGCAACACGGCCAAGTTCCTGGTGGACAAGCTCGGCGGCAAGGGCAACCTCGTCGTGCTGCGCGGCATCCCGACGGTGATCGACGATGAGCGCATCAAGGGCTTCCAGGACGGCATCAAGGGCACGAACCTGAAGGTCCTCGACATCCAGTACGCCGACTGGAACAGCGACAAGGCCTTCAAGCTGATGCAGGACTACCTGGCCAAGTATCCGCAGATCGACGCGGTGTGGGCCAACGACGACGACATGCTCCTGGGCGTGCTGGAGGCGATCAAGCAGTCCAAGCGCAAGGACATCAAGTACGCGTTGGGTGGCAACGGCATGAAGGACGTCATCAAGAAGGTGATCGACAACGACGCCGTGACGCCGGTGGAAACGCCCTACCCGCCCTCGATGATCAAGACAGCCATCTACTTGACCGTGGCCAACCTCGTCGGCCAGGCGCCCGTACGCGGCTCGCTCAAGCTGGACGCACCGCTGATCACACAGAAGAACGCCAAGGAATATTACTTCCCCGATTCACCCTTCTAAGCCAATTTCACCAAAGGAGCGCGACACCATGCCAGGCAAGAAAATCCTCATGCTTACCGGCGAGTTCACCGAGGAATACGAGATCTTCGTCTTCCAGCAAGCCATGGAGGCGGTGGGCCATACAGTTCACGTCGTCTGCCCCGACAAGAAGGCGGGCGACTTGATCAAGACATCGCTGCACGACTTCGAGGGCGATCAGACCTACACCGAGAAGCTCGGCCACTATGCGGCCATTAACAAGACCTTCTCCGAGGCGGAGACCCAGCTCGACCAGTACCACGCCGTCTACTGCGCCGGTGGCCGCGGCCCGGAGTACATCCGTACCGACAAGCGCGTGCAGGCGATGGTGCGGCACTTCCACGAAAAGAAGAAGCCCATCTTCACCATCTGCCATGGCGTGCAGATCCTGATCGCGGTCGACGGCGTGGTGCGCGGCAAGAAGGTCGCGGGCCTGGGCGCCTGCGAGCCCGAGGTGACGCTGGCCGGCGGCACCTTTATCGACCTGTCGCCTACCGACGCCTACGTGGACGGCACGATGGTCTCGGCCAAGGGATGGACGGCGCTGGCCGCCTTCATCCGCGAATGCCTGAAGGTGCTGGGCACCGAAATCCGGCACGAGTGACGTGATGCGCTAGGCGCCGGCGCGATGTCGCCGGCGTCGAGCGTGCCTTCAACGGGCAGCGGAGACGGCCATGCGCTCGAGAGCGGCGCATAGACCGCTGTTGCCATCCTCAAAAGCGCTGATCGCCGTGAAGTGATCCTCGTTCGGCTGCACCATGAGTTCGCCCTCGTTGCCAGCCGCGAGCCAGGCGTCATGCATTGCAGTCGACTGCCGGTCGAAGGCCGCCTGCTCCAGGGAACCCCAGCTGAGCAGCACCGGCGTTCGGCACCGGCGAATGTGAAGCACCGGCGAGTTGCGCAAGACGCTCGCCTCATCGAGTTGGATCGACGGCTGCAGATAACTAAAGCGCAGTGGCGCAATGTCATAGAGACCGCTCACCAGCACGGCACCCGAGAACGGATCGTCCGGCAATCCGTAGTCCTCCCGCCATGCGGTGCACAAAAGCATCGCGCCCAGATGAGCCCCTGCGGAGTGCCCTCCGATCACGATGCGGCCCGGATCGCCGCCGTGCTCGGCGATGTTCCGGATGACCCACGCCGCGGCCGACCGAACCTGGCGCACGATCTCGTCGAGCGTGACCTGTGGGCACAGCGCGTAGTCGACCAGCACCGTCGTGAAGCCCCGCGCGTGCGCGCCGAACGCCACCTGCATGAAGTCACGTGCGGCGTTCGAGCGCCAGTAGCCGCTATGGATATAGAAAAAGACCGGTGCGCCCGGCCGCTCTGCCGGCACGATGTCCAGCGTCTCGGCAAGCGTCGGACCATAGGGCACACGAGCTCGATAGTTCAGCTGCTGGCGGGCCTGCTCGCTTCTCTCCGCATAGTGCTGAAGTGAGGCGTTGAGGTCGACCGCGCGCAGCCGCGGGTTGTACGACTCGTCGATTTCTTGCTGGTTTGCAAAGCCATGAGGGAGTTCGAGGGGCATGGGGTATTTCAACCGAAGCGACTAAAAAGGAGGAGGTGCTGATGATGGCCCAGGAATTGGATTTCGCCGCGCGCGCGCCGGCGTTCCAGGAGACCGCGCCCTGATCTTCATCGTGTAGCATTCGCGTCCGCCGCGCCATGCCACAGATCGTTGTCGACCACCTGCGCAAGACCTACAAGGTCCATGAGCGCGACCCGGGAGTGCTTGGTGCGCTGCGCGCGCTGGTGCGGCCTCGATATCGCACTGTCGATGCGCTGTGCGGCGTTTCCTTCGAGCTCGAGCGCGGCGAACTGCTCGGCTTCATCGGCCCGAACGGCGCCGGCAAATCGACCACCATCAAGATTCTCGCGGGCATCCTGCGGCCCGATGGTGGGCGCGTCGAAGTCGACGGGCGCGACCCCTTCGCCGATCGCGAGCGCCATGTGAGTCGCATCGGCGTCGTGTTCGGGCAACGCACGCAGCTCTGGTGGGACCTTCCGGTCAACGATGGCTTCGCACTGCTGCGCGACATCTATCGCGTGGACCCGGTGCGCTTCACCCGCACGCGCGATGAACTCGTCGCGCTATTGCATCTCGAGCGCCTGCTCGACCAGCCCGTGCGCCAGCTCTCGCTCGGGCAGCGCATGCGCGCCGAGATTGCGGCCGCGCTGCTGCACGAGCCGGACATCCTCTTTCTCGACGAACCCACCATCGGGCTTGATGCGCCGTCGAAACTGGCGGTGCGCGACTTCGTCCTTCGCGCCAACCGCGCGCGTGGGACCACGGTGCTGCTGACCACGCACGACATGCACGACATCGAGGCGCTTGCGCAGCGGGTGATCGTGATCGGCCATGGCCGCGTGCTGGCCGACAGCCCTGTCGAAGCGCTGCGTTCACAAGTCATCGCGGCGCGCCGCCTGGACGAAGGACTGCCGGACGACGCCGAGGACGAGGGCATGACCATCGAGGCCGTGATCGCGCGCTTCTATGCGATGCACGGCGCGGCGGAGGCCTGAGCCGCATGGCGCCTCGCGAACTTCTTCGTCCCTACGTCGCCGCTTTTGCATCACGGTTCCTGCAGATGCTGCAGTACCGCGCCGCCGCTTACGCAGGCTTCGCGACCCAGTGCTGGTGGGGCGGCATCAAGGTCATGGTGCTGGCGGCCTTCTATGGTGGTGCATCCGCCGCCGGCGCGCCGATGTCGCTCTCGCAGGCCATCACCTATACCTGGCTGGCCCAGGGGCTGCTCGCGCTGCTGCCGTGGCTCGGAGACCCGGAAGTGGCACAGGCGGTGCGCACGGGCTCGGTCGCCTACGATCGGCTGCGGCCGGTCGATCCCTATGCGCTGTGGTTCGCGCGCTCGGCCGGCTGGATTGCGGCACGCGTTCTGCCGCGGATGGCGCTCATGGCGGCCTTCGCGGGCCTGGTGCTGCCCCTCGCGGGCCTGGGCGATTGGGCATGGCAAGCACCGGCAGGGATCGTTGCCGGATTGGCTTTCGCCGCATCCGCCATGCTGGCGCTGCTGCTATCGACGTCGTTCGTGATGTTGCTCAACATCGCCGCGGCTTCGGCACTGAACGAGCGCGGCATCAACGCGCTGGCTGCACCGACCGTGATCGTTTTCTCAGGCAACCTGCTTCCGCTGGTCTTGCTGCCCGACGCGTGGCAGCAGTGGCTTCTGCTGCAGCCGCTGGCGGGCGTCATGGACATCCCGGCGCGGATCTATTTCGGCCAGCTCGCGGGAGCACAGGCTCTCGTGGGGCTCGGCTTGCAAGCCGCTTGGATCTTGCTGCTGGTGGCGATCGGCCATGCGGCGATGGTCAGGACCATGCGCCAACTGCAGGTGCAAGGCGGATGACGCGACCGGGATCACTGGCCCTTTTCGGCCGACTCATGGCTGCCTCCTTGAGTGGGCAGGCGCGCTATCCCGCCTCGGCATTGATGCTCACGTTCGGGCAGTTCCTGGGCACGGGCATCGAGATGATCGCGGTCTGGGCACTCTTTCATCGCTTCGGCGACTTGCAGGGATGGCGCCTCGGTGAGGTCGCCATGTTCTACGGACTGGTGAATTGCATGTTTGCCATCGGCGATGCGCTGGGACGCGGCTTCGATACGCTGGGGACCGAATTCCTGCGCACGGGCGCGTTCGACCGCCTCCTGCTGCGACCTCGGCCATTGGCGCTGCAACTTATGGCACATGACGTGCGCATCAGCCGGCTGGGACGGCTGATGCAAGGATTGGCGGTGATGGCATTCGCGACCGTGCAGGCAGACGTCGTGTGGTCGCCGGCAGCGGTCGCGACGGCCCTCTTCGCACTGGCGGGCGGCGTGGCGCTCTTTCTCGGCATCCTCGTGCTGCAGGGCACGCTGTCCTTCTGGACCGTCGAGAGCCTGGAGATTGCGAACGTGCTCACCTACGGCGGCGTGCAAGCGGCGCAGTTTCCGCTGGCTGTCTATGCTCAATGGTTTCGATATGCGCTGACCTTTGCGGTGCCCTTGGCCTGCGTCGCCTACTACCCCGTGCTTGCCATATTGGGCAGGGCAGATCCGCTGGGTGCGCCTGCGTGGGTCGGGCTCGTGTCGCCGCTCGCTGGCTTCGTCTTCCTCGCGCTTGCCTTCGGCGCCTGGCGCGTGGGACTTCGGCGCTACGCCTCGACCGGCAGCTAGTCGTGCCCTGCCCCCGCCTGCACGCGACCTATGCCTGCGATGCCCTCTCGCTTCGACGCAATGCCAGGTGCATGGCGGCGCCTGCGATCGCCGCTCCGCCGGCCGCGACCGTGATCTGGTTGAGCCCCACGGCCACGTCGCCCGCCGCATAGAGCCCCGCCACGGTGGTCGCGTGATGGCGGTCCGTCACCAGATAACCGCTCTCGTCGGTCTCGGCGCCGAGACTGCCGGCCAGGCCCGAATGAACCCGCAGGCCCATCGCGCTATAGATGGAATCGCAGACGCTCTCGCCATCGCCGTGGATCACGACGATCCTTCCCTCCAGCGGCCGAATGCCGGAGATCGCGTCTTCGCTCAGGCGAATGCCTGCCTGGCGCAGCCGGTGCCTCCCCGCCTCGCCAAGCGCTGTGCCACCTTCGAGCATGAAGAGCGTGACGTGAGGCGTGAAATGCCGCAAATAGACCGCTTCTTCCAGCCCCGCGGTCGACTGCGCAATGACGCCAACCGCCCGATCGATCACCTCATAGCCGTCGCACACGGGGCAATAGCGCAGCAGACCGGCGCGCACCGCCTCTGCGAGGTACGGCATGGGCGGGGGAACGTCGCTGGCGCCGGTGGCCAGGAGCACCAGCGATGCCGAGAGTGAGCCGCCTTCCCATCCGAGGCGGAAGCCCCGCTCCACTTTCTCGAGCGTTTCCACGCTCGCGCCGATACTGCGGATCGAATAGTTCGCCGCCTGCTGGCGCAGCGCGTCGAGCAGCGCGGCGCCGGCGATGCCCTGCGGAAAGCCGGGATAGTTGCGGGTGCGCGGGATGGTCGCGAGCCGGCTGCGCCCCGCATCGACCACACAGACAGAGCGCCGAAGGCGTGCGAGGCAGATCGCGCCGGCCAGTCCCGCCGGCCCGCCGCCGATGATGGCGATGTCGGGATCGGTCATCGCCGCCCCCTGCTGATCGGCCCAACTCGATGCGTCATTCAAAGCTCCTGATCGGGGTTGTTGCAGATGGAAAGACGGCCACGTGCAGCCCCCTCGGCAAAATTTGCCGCGAGTTTTACGGCGTGGACCGGCACGAGTCATCACGGCGAAGGCGGGTTCCGTTGTCCTTCGACAGCTCGGCCTACTCACGGCAAAGGACAGGGCAAGCGGCATGCCAATTGCGTTCCCGCTCGCATGCCTGCCGTTCACGATCGCCACTGCGTTTCATCCAGTGACGTCCTCGTCGCGGGCGGCGGCATCGCAGGACTTTCGTGCGCGGCGGCCCTGGCCGGTTGCGGGCTGCGCGTCGTGGTGGTCGAGGCGCAGCCGCATCTCGGCGGCCGGGCCGCAAGCTGGCGCGATCCGGCCACCGGCGACTGGGTCGACATCGGCCCGCACGTGATCACCAGCGAACACCGGAACTTCGTGTCGCTTCTCGAGCGCCTGGGCACCGCGGATCAAGTGCTCTGGCAACACGATCCCTTGATCACCTTGCTGGACGCGGGCCGGCAACTGAGGATGCACGCGGCGAATTGGCCACCCCCGCTGCATGGCTTGCCCAACTTGCGCAATGCATTGCGCTGTGTTTCGTTGGCTGACCTGCTGTCCAACGCTCGCGTGGTCTGGGAAGCGATGCGGCTGAACGAGACCACCACACTGGCGCTCGACGGGCAGGACGCGCTCGGCTACCTGAAAGAGCGAGGCGTCAGCCAACGCTTCATCGACTGGTTCTGGACTTCGTCGACGATGGCCTTGTTGAACGTACCGCTCGCACGCTGTTCCGCCGCTTCGATGATGCGGGTGTTTCGCCTGCTGCTAGGCCGCAGCGGCTATTGCTTCGGCTTCCCGCGCATCGCACTCAGCGAACTCTATGCGCCCGGATGCATCAAGGCCGTCGAAGCGGCCGGCGGTCGCGTGTGGACTTCGGCAGCGGTGCGTGAAGTTGTGCTGAACGAAGATGGGCGCTTCGCTGGCTTCTTGCTCCAGGACGGAAGCCAACTGCGAGGCCGCGCAGGCGTGCTCGCACTGGACCCGCACGGCCTTGCCAGTCTTGCAGTGCGCGGCGCCAATGCCGGCGCAAGATGGCGCGCCCTGAAGCAAAGCGCCGAGCGACTGGAGCCGAGCCGCTACATCAGTACGGTGCTGTGGTTCGATCGCAAGCTGGGCAGCGAGCGCTTCTGGGCGCGGGTGAGCGCACCCGGGGACCTGAACATGGACTTCTACGACTTGTCCAATATCCGCTCCGCACACGACGGATGCGCATGGGTCGCGAGCAACGCGATCCACGTCGAGGCGAATGCGTGGGCCGCGAGCGACGCCGACATCGTGGCGCAAACCCGCCGGGAGCTCGCCGAGTTCTTCCCGCAAGCGGCAGCGGCAGGCCTGCGGCATGCACGAATCCATCGCATCCCGCTCGCGGTGCCCTGCGCCGCTCCGGGCGTCGAGGCGATGCGGCCCGAGGCGCCATCGGGCATCCCGGGCCTGTGGCTGGCTGGCGACTGGATCGCCACCGGCCTGCCCTTTTCGATGGAAAGTGCCGCACGCTCGGGCGCTCTCGCCGCTGAGGAAGTGGCGGCCACGCACGGCCGCGTGCTGCGCCTTGCGGAACCCCTGCCGGACACGCAAGGCATTCCTGCACTGCTGAGACGACGGAGTTCTTCTGGAAAGCGAACGACTCGTTGTTGATGTGTCATGGCGTCGGACAAGATTGAACAAGGTCGAATTGCACGGGCCGCAGCGTGCTTGGGTCGGTTGCATCCGTGATCACTTGCGTGCAACTGAGGTTGTCTCGCCAGACGAAGTCGACGAGGTAGACGTGGTCGGCGGCGGGTTGAAATTTCGTGACCAGCGGTCCGCAACTGCCGGTGCTGGTCGCAAGGTTGCGGGGTGTGCTCACTTGCTGCCAATTGCCGATCGCCTTCACTTGAACGCCTTGGCGAGGGTCCAGTTCGTGCTCGATATAGGGCTGCGTCTTGAACAACGCGCTGCGCGTTCTTTCGTTCACGCGGGCGATCCAGGGGAAGACCACACCGCGTCCGCTGTAGGCCACGTTCCCTACCGTCTCGAGGCCTTGGCACGGCTCGCTGGCGGTGCTGACCGAATAAACGACGGCGTGTCCTGCACCGGAACTGCGCAATACAAGCTTGGCCGCGCCCGGCGTAACCTCCCGAAGGCTGTCATGACCTGCCCCGCCCAGCCGTACCAGCGTAATGGCAGTGAAATCCGTCAACTTGGAGAATGACCGACATGAGAAAGAGCAGATTCACCGAAGAGCAAATCATCGGTTTCATCAAGCAGGCCGAGTCCGGCCTGCCGACCAAGGACCTGTGCCGCAAGGGCGGTTTCAGCGACGCGACCTTCTACAAATGGCGCGCCAAGTACGGCGGCATGGATGTGCCCGATGCCAGGCGGCTGCGTGAACTCGATCGTCGAGATCGCGCACGCGCGCCGGCGCTTCGGCTATCGGCGCATCCGCGACATGCTGCGTCCGCTTTTCCCCGGCGTGAATCACAAAAAGGTCTACCGGCTCTACAGCGCCGCCAACCTGGCTGTGCGCAAGCGCAAGAAGGCCAAGCGGCCGGTCAATGAGCGCGTGCCGCTGCAACTGGCCCGCACGGTCAACGAGGTATGGAGCATGGACTTCATCAGCGATAGCCTGAGCACCGGCCGGCGCATCAAGTGCCTGACGGTGCCCGATGACTTTAGCCACGAGTGCGTGAGCATCTCCGTAGACTGGGGCATCTCGGGTCTATACGTGACGCGGCTGCTCGACCAGGCGGCGGTCTTCAGGGGCTATCCGCTGGCCGTTCGCGCTGACAACGGCCCGGAGTTCACCAGCAGAGCCTTCATGGGCTGGGCGCAGAGTCACGGCATCCGCCACATCCTGATCGAGCCCGGTCGGCCCATGCAGAACGGCTACATCGAGAGCTTCAACGGCAAGTTCAGGGACGAATGCCTGAGGCAGTGGTTCGAGACGTTGGCGCGGGCCAGGACAGCCATCACGCTCTGGCGACAGGACTACAACGAGGTCAGGCCACACAGCAGTTGCCAGCGAATGCCGCCAGCGAAGTTCGCCGAATTGCATCGCCAGCGCGCTGCCGATGCAATTCGAATCATCTCAACGACCACCGAGATCAACTAATCTTGCAACCCCGGACTTCCGCTTTGGTCGACCGGCTTGTACGTCGCGATGGGCTGGGTGGCCGTGGTTGCAGCTGTGCCGTTGTATCAGCGTATGTCTGCGAGTGGCCTGGTCTGGCTCGTCGCCGGCGGCGTTGCCTACACGGCTGGGGCCATTGTTTTTCTGTTCGACTCAAAAGTGCGCTTTGCCGAAGACGATTGAATAGTTTGGCCGTTACGCCCAGCGCTGCCGCGGACCAAACCGCCCCGAACAACGCCCAACCCCAAGGGCCACGCAATACACCGAGCACGAACGGCATGTAGCTGCCGGCAATGAAAAGATAGATGGCCGCGTGATCCAGCCTGTTGAAGACGGACTTGGTCCGCCCGGCGGGCAGAGCGTGGTACAGAGTGGATATCAAATACAGGACGATCATCGTCCCCGCAAAAAGACTCGCTCCGACTACCGGAGCGGCGCTGCCTCTTTGCGACGCGCTGTACACCAGGACTGGCAACGACACGACGGCAAGCATGAACCCGACGCCATGACTCAAAGCGTTCATCAGCTCTTCCATCGCTGTTTGATTGCGCTCCGCCGTGGAACTGCTTTGACGCGTCCGGACACCTCGCGATTCCGATCGCGTTCCATGCAAAGTGAATTGATTCATTGAGAGCAGTACCTCACTTCATTTGGTTGGGCCACGTGCCACCCGACGCAGTGATTGGCGGACAACTCAACTCGCCAAGATGGTCATGGTTCGGCTTGCTCATTGCCGGTACGGGGCATTGTTTTGAAGACCGACTCGCCCAACGCTTGTGCGGCTGCGGCATCGACCTTGCCACCCGGATCACCCATGACTGTGAACTGCCAGACATCCGCGCCATCGCGGATGAGCGCTATTAGAACTGGACGACGCTTGCCTTCGATTTCCATGGTGCCGGTCAGGCCGAATGTGGGTAAACCCGCGACCGTCGCTTTCGCGTCGCGCGCCAGGCCGCGCCTGATAAGTGCCTCTGCCTTCGCCCCCTGCGCGTGCGCGGCTGCGATCTCATCGCGCTCGTGATCACGCCAAAGCATCCCTTGAAGTTGGTGGCTGGTCGAGATGAAGATATAGAGCTGTCCGCCGTTGTCGCGCTTGACCTCACGCACGTTCCATCCGCTCGGAAGCTTGGCCTTGACACTGGTCACTGGATTCGTCCAAGATTCCAATGACTGCAGGTATGAATGGCCGACTACGAAGCCGACGCCGATGAGGCAGAAGACGCCAATGCGAACTGAGCCAAGCGGACGAGCAACGACACTGAACTTGCCCTCGTCGTAGCTGGCGGGTCGACCTGCAGAAACGCGCTTGAACTGCCACAGCTGGCCGATGAACGAGGCGAGAGGTATACCGGCCCAAAGTCCCTGTAGGAACAACGCGCCCTGACGCTGCGCGAATTGTCCAAGCGTTGGGCGCGCGCCGGCGATTGTGATCACCTGCAGGCCCAACAGTGCCTTGCCCGGCGTATTGCCGAATACTCCATAAGCAACGACGCACAGGCCCAAGACTAGGGGGAGGAAAGTCATCGCAAAGATTGCGCTTGCGGCAAGCGATCTACCCACGAGGTCGATACCACCGACAAGTGCTAGCAACGCCAGGATCAACACGCCGCCGACCGTGATGTCGATATAGAGTGCGCCGTAGCGACGCCATGCACCCGCCAATGGCGATGCGTGACATGGCGGGTTCACCTTCTCCCCCACCGTCCTGCCAGAGGAAGCCGCTGCATAGCCGATTGCCGACGACGAAGGCGGCAGTTGTACATCGTCATCGGGCTGTATTCCTTGATGCATGGCACCCTTTAAAGATGGATTTTCGAGACCAGGTTGCGAACGATGGTCTACCAACTGGGATCAGCGCTTGAACTCGACCGTGCGGACCGCAGAGGGCTTGCCAGAAAACCCGCTGACCGTGCCGTCGGCGCCGAAGTGCACATTGACCGTCTCGTCTTCCTGCGCCGTCCAGTACCGCCAGGCGCTGGCTTCCAGGTCCTTTGTGTCGTCGCGCGACGGGTAGCTGAGGGCCATCAGCACCTGACGACGCGTCATGCCAACCATGACTTTGGCGGAGTACACCGCCTTCTGCACTTCAGGGCTCCAGGTTGAGAGCTCCAGCTTGGGGTCCGAGGGAACCACGATCTGGCGCAGCCAGCGCTGCGTACCTTCATTGCTACGAGCTGCGTCATCGCGCAATGCCATGTATTCGCCGCCAACCGTGCCGTAAAAATACAGATCGCGCTTCGCACTGTCGAACTTCGCCGACTCGCCGGCCGGGAGAATCGGGCCCCCCAGCACGTTGTTGCTAGAGACCCAGCCGTAGCTGGGGCGAAGGTTGCAGCATGTGTAGCCACTGATGGGTTGCTCCAAGCGGGTGGCGCAGCCAGAGAGAAGAATGGCCCCAGAGATGGCCAGAAATGGGAGGCGAGACAGGTTCATTGCTTTTGAAGTTGACGAGTGATGAAACGAAGGCGCAGGCGAGCACCCCCGGGGAATTGCGGGGTGCCTCGGCCCCTACGAACTGGGCTCAGGCCTTTTTGACAGCGGTGTATTCGGAGAAGATTCCGAGTTCGACGTGACGCTTCACGTCCTCGAATCCGGCGGCGCCGTGCCGACGGTCCCTTTGGGCTTGGTGATCTCAAGGATCAGCAGCCGGCCACCTGGTCGAAGCACGCGGAAGAACTCGGCGAAGGCCGCATTCACATCAGCAATGTGGCGCAGCGCGTAGCCCATGCTGAGGAAGTCGCTGCTCGCATCGGATTGCGGCAACGCCTCGGCCCGGCCGCCGAAGAGCTCGATGCCCGGCAGCGTCACTTCGCACAACATGCCGGGGCTGGGGTCCACTCCGACCAGTCGGCTACCGGGGCCAATCAGTAGCGATGCCTCGCGTGCGACCAAGCCGGTTCCGATGCCGACGTCGAGCACTTCGTCTCCGGCTGCGATCCCGGCGCGTTTCAATGCGGAACGCCGATACCATGGTCCCGAGCCGAGCGCCAGCAAGCGCTCGATGCGATCGTAGTCAGGCGCGGTGGCATCGAAGATGCCGCGCAGGAACTGCGCGTGCTCAGCTTCATCACCGTAGTAGGCCTGCAGCGGCGAATGCGGCGCCAGGACTGCGGCGGAAGAGATCGACGGGCAAGGCTTTTCCATTGGTTCCATTTTCAAAATCGTTTGGGTTGTGCTGCTCGGCATGGGGCCGGGTTACGGAGCCAAGCTCTTTGACGCCGGGCAACTCTGCGTGGCGTCGGACCGCACCGGCATGGGTGCGCAGCGGTCGGTCATATCCGTTTCGAGCTGAGCGCAACTGAGGCCGTCTCGCCAAGCAAAGTCAACGACATTGACGTGGCCGGCGACTGGAAGAAATCTCGCGACAAGCGGGCCACAGTTGCCCGTACCCATGGGCAGGGTCGCTGGTGTGTTGGCCTGTTGCCAATTGCCGATTGCCTGGATTGGACGATACGTCCCGGGTCTACCTCGCGCTCTATGTACGGCTGTGTCTTGAACAACGCGCTGCGCGTTCTTTCGTTCATGCGGGCGATCCATGGGAAGACCACGCCGCGTCCGCTGTAGGCCACGTTGCCCGCTTGCTCGAAGCCCTGACATGCCTCGCTGGCCGTGCCGACCGAATAGACGACGGCGTGACCTGCCCCGGAACTGCGCAGCACGAGCTTGGCCGCGCCCGGCGTGACTGACCGAAAGGTCCCGTGCAAAACACGCTCCTCTGCAGCAGCGGCTTGAGGGTTGATGTCGCGCATTGCGCAACCTCCGAGGAGGAAAAGTGTTGCAACGATCAATTGGATTGCAGTTCCGCGCGTCTTACGCATACATCGGCGGAGTGAGGGCCATCTATTTGCCATCCCGGTCAAGAAACCAAATTAAGCAACACGACGCACCCGAAGCTACGAGCAGAAGCTTGGGAATCCACCCGGGTTCAAGTGGAATAGCAAAAAGTCCTGCCCCGATGCCCAGCACCGCGCATCCGTAAACCACCCGTTCAGCGCGACTCTTGTGACGCGTCGAGAGGGGTGATTCTCCAAAAGCAGCATTTAGATCAATGCCCTTTTTTTCCATCGTTCTACGGGCTTCAAACTCGGTCAGAATAACCGCCCCCAAGCCGCAGAGAACGCCGCCAACTATGAATAGGAAATTTCGCATCAATGCATTGTCGAAAATTAGACCAAGGAGACCGCAAGGAATACCCAGAATCGAATAACGATAGATTATTCTCTTCAAGGCGAGGCTCCCCCAATCCATGCGTCCCATTCATCGGAATTTTTAATTACCTCGCCAATTGGCGTGGCAATAAGTTGAAAGATATGCAAATATTGATATATTCTTTTGAGACCTTCATCCACACCTAGGCCTGCAAAGAAGGAAGGAGCGTTTCTATTAAACATCACTGTGCTCGCGATGTCTGCGCCCATTCCTATGCCTGAAATTACAGCGGCGGCAGGTGTGCATCGGATGCCGCACAGCCGGCAGCACCGTATGCAGCAATAGTCGAAAAGGTACTGGCCATTTCCTTCCCCTGCGCGCGCATTTTGGCCGATATATCAAGATAGATCAGAGCTCATTTCGTAAACCAATTCCGCCCTTTTTGTTCGGTTCTTGGCGGTGAAACAACGTGCGTAAAGTCATTGTTTTCTACGTCCGAATCCATCGAAGGGTAAATTCGAATGCAAAGCTTTTGATAGGCGTCAGTTGCACACAAGTCAAATAATTCGACGTCTTCGACGCCGTTGTTCATACTGTGAAGAATTTCCAACTATCCCAGGTCTCTATCTGATGGAGCCGTATCGCTTCTCTTAGAGAGCGTCCGTTCCGCTTGGATCTGCATGCCCAACACCCATCCAAGACCGAGTAGCAGCCCGCCCAAAATGAAGAGGGGATACCGAATCCATGGATGCTCGAAAAAAAACCCTAGGAAACCAAGCGTTCCGAGCTCAGAGTATTTGTGGATCACTTTTCTATGTGGACTCATGGCTTTATTTGATTTTTCAGGTCACCCAGCTCTCCTGAATTTTTAATACCCTCCGCAATCGGGGTGGTTATAAAAGTCGGAATTTTGAGATGATTCCCGATACCTATGAGGGCCTTGTCGATTCGTGAGTCGATCAACAGAGCACCAGGATTTGGGTCAAAGATAAGATCCGATGCGGCGCTTGCACCCCATGCTACGCCGCCAAGCACAGGCACGGCGGGTGCGCATATGATCGCGGCAGCGCATCCCGCACTTGCGTATGAGGCCGCCGACGAGATAGTGTTGGCCATTTCCTTCCCTTGAGCCCTCATGTGGGCTGACACATCAAGCGTCTGCCCGTTCGAATCGACCCAGCCATTTCCAATGGCATAGACGAACTGTTGGTCGCTCCGTTGAGTTCCCAGAATCGAACCATACGAAGAAGACTCTCCGGCCAAACCGCGTAGCGCCGATTTCGCATCATTCAATGCTTGCTTCCCGCCTTGGATTTCCCCAGCAATTCGCGCGCATTCGGCTGGTGAACAAGCTGTGATCGTGTCGCTTTGCTTCGCACTCAACTCGGCGTATTCCTTCAAGATCTTGTCGCGCTCCGACTGCGTTGGCGAATCGCGCAGCTTACCCATCATCTCGCGCACTTGGCCGCTCGAAAGATAGTTGTTCGCAGCTTCGTTGAATGCGCCCGCTGCACCGCCGGAACCACCCGCCGCGTACCCGACGGCGGCAGCGAGACCTGCGGTCACAGCATCCGCCGCGGCGCCCGACAGTCCCAGCTTGCCGACCGCCGCGCCGATGTTGGGAACCGTCGCCGCGCCCAGGCCGGCACCTGCTGCGCCAGCAGCGCCCCCTGCGAGGCCCCCAATCACCGCATGTCCGGCGACCCTGCAGTAACCGCCGTCACCCCAGCATGCGGCAGCTTCCGGATCGTTTCCATTTAGCGCTTCCACGAGCTTGCCATTGGCATACTCTCCCCAAGCGCTTGCGGCCTTCTGCCCGAACTCTTGCGTGATCTGCACTTGTGACTGGACGTCGTTCAGGATGGTCTGGGTGTTCCGGTCCTTCACCAACGCTCCGGTGCTGCTGGAGTCTCCGGTCCTCACGCTCTCATCGCCCGCGACTCCGCCAATGCCTGCCTTCGTGACACTCGTCTCGCTGCTGCTGGCGCTGCCGATGCCGGCGCTTCCGCCAGGACGAGAGTCGCTCTGCGCGGCATTCGTGCCCGTATCCTTCGCCGCAGATTGGTCTCCTGCTGTCATGCCAACGCGTCCGCTCATCCCATAGCCGCTGCCGTTCGAAGTGCTGTGGTTCACGAGGTCGCTGGTTGTGATGCTGGCGCTCTTGAAGCTGTTCTTTCCCGCGTCGATCGCGTCCTGCGTGCTGCTGATGACGCCGCCCTTCAGATCCGTGTTGCCCCTCACGTTGACGGCAAAGCCACCATCGCCGGCCTTGATGCCCGACTGCACGGACACACTCGCAAAATCGCCGCTGGCCTTGGCGCTCGCCGCGCTTCCGCCCACAGTACTGACGCCGTAGCAGATCGGCGGGATGCATAGGCTCACGTTCGCGCCTGAGCTGCTCTGCCTGGACACCTGACGGCTCGTGTCTTGCGGGCTTTCGATGTTCAGGTTTCCTCCCACCACAGCCGCGACGCGTCGTCAATAGAGTTGTTTGAGGAGCGACGGAAGCCTCGTACGCTGGCGATGGTCTTGCGGTGCTGGTCGCGATGCAGCAATCGGGAGACGCTGACGCCGGCGTTGCTGCTTTCACCGCGGTAGATGTAGTTCTCAAAGGCTCCGGCCACTTTCTGGCGGTAGTCGTTCCGCGATGCCGTGGCGCTGAATAGCCAGTCGCCATAGGGAACGGAGTAGTGAACGATCTGGCCGGCGGTGCCCTTGTCGGGATTCGTGAACCAGTGGCCGTCGATGCTGTGGGAGGCGTTGACGTAGAAGAGGTCATTCAAGCCGAAGGGGTTGTCGACGGAAACCGTGGCGCCCGCCTGGTAGCGGCCCGTGCCCTCAGTGCCGCTGTCATCAAGGCTCAAGGAGGCGCGCGGACGCCGGGTTTGCGCATACTTGACCACAAGATCGCTGTCACCGGGCTGCGCGTTCGCGGCACTCGAGGGCTCGATCTGGATGTCGGCCTCCGCGGCGGGCACGCGCTTGAGGTTCTCCAGACCTTGCTCGATATCACGCAGGTTGAGGAGATCGCCCATTCGCGCGGGGACGGCCGTGCGCAGGCTGGTGGGCGCGCCCCCGCCATCGAAGCGGATGGCGGCGATGCGGCCAGGAATCAGCGTGAGAGTGAGTTCGCCTTGGGTGAGGTCCTGCGAACCAGCCAACACGCGTGTGGTCACATATCCACGTGCGATGACCGCCTGTTGGATGCGGGCGAGCACGATGTTGACGCCCTCGGTGCCGAGGCACTGACCCACGGGGGAGTCGTCGCTCTGGGGGCCGGCGGTGGCGGCGAGCGCCCATTGAAAGTCGTCGGAGTTCTCGCCAGAGAGCACCATGCGATCAATGCGGAAGCACGGCGTTTCGTTGTCTGGCAGCCGCTGTGTTTTCGTAGCTGCTTGACGAGGAAGGCGTGCGTCCACCGCGCGTTCCTGCTGTTCGCGCAGCGCGCGCTCGCGTTCTTGCTGGCGCTGCTCCTCGATGACGGGACGAGGTGTCGATGCGATCTGTGCGTGAACCGCGAACGACGCGGCCAGCCCCGTCACGAGGAGGGGCGAGAGTGCAGGAACTGAGAGTTTCGGAACGCGGCGAGCAGCCACCGTGGGACGCGCCCACCGGCGGGAAAGAAAGGCCATTGTTTTGTTGCCGCGTCGGAGGGCGCGGATATCAGCTTCTTGGCGCGCAGAAATAGCGGACGCCTCTTGCCGATCAGTCTAGGGATGGCTGCGACAAAGCAGCCCATCAGACTCGTCTGAATGTGCAATGGAAATCTCTTACGCGCGCTGCGAAGCGCTATCCGCCGAACGAGAGTCGAACAGCTGGTCTGTGACGTGCCGGCCTGCTGGGCGATAGCCAACTCTTGTGATCCGAGAACATCGGCGCGGCGCGTTGCTGCGCTCGGACGCTGGCGACAGCGCGTGTCAGCCATTGCCCGTGAGGAGGATGCCGCCACGAGGGCGGGGCCTAGAGACGCACTCTGCTGTCAGTCGATCGTGATGTTGCTGTCCTTCACCAGCTTCGCGAACTTGTCTGTCTCTTCCGCAATTTGCCTGGCCATCTCCTGCTGGGAATTGCCCACAGGTTCCGCGCCAATCTTGGCCATCTGCGCCTTGAACTCGGGTGAGTGAATGATCTTTACCATCTCGGACGCCAGTCGCGCCTGAACGTCCTTGGGGGTACCAGCTGGCGCCAACACGCCGAACCAGGTGCCGATGTTGAAGCCCTTCAATCCTGCTTCATCGAGCGTCGGCACGTCAGGCAAGGCGCTCGAACGCTTCGCCGTAGTGACCGCAAGAGGCCGCAGCTTTCCGGCCTGGATGTGCGGAAGCACTGGCGTCACCGTGTCGAACGACATCGCCACCTGCCCGCCCAGCAGGTCGACAGTCAGGGGTCCGCTCCCCTTGTAAGGTACATGCAGCATCTTGATGCCGGTCTCATTCTGAAACTGCGTTCCGATGAGGTGCTGCGCGGTGCCATTGCCGTTCGAGCCATAGGGCAGAGGTTCCTTGGCGGACTTGGCCAACGCAATCAGTCCGGCGACGTCCTTGGCGGGCGATGCGCTGCTGACGACCAGGACATTGGGCACCATCGCGATGGTGGTGAGCGGCGCGAAATCCTTCTGGAAGTCGTATGGCAGCTTCTTGTAGACGCTGGTCGCGATGGTGTGGTGCACCGCGCCCACGAGCAATGTGTAGCCGTTGGGCTGAGACTTGGCTACGTAGTCAGCGCCCAGGGTCGCGCCTGCACCCGGCTTGCTCTCCACGATCACGGCTTGCCCGAGCGCCTTGCCAAGCGGATCAGCCAACGCACGAGCGAGGACGTCGGTGGTACCTCCCGCTGGGAAGGGCACGATCAGGCTGATCGTCTTCGAAGGCCAGGTCTGCGCTTGAGCGAATCCAGCGCTCAGGCAAAGGGTGGCAGTAGCTAGCGACAAAAAGGCGCGGCGCCTGCTGCATGGCGCGCCTTGCCGGCTGAGATTGAACATGGGTGTCTCCTGCTTTGGTGGATTTCGACAGGCCTCCAGCGAGCCCGGCCCGGGAGGTCTGACTCTAGACAGCGAGACGCAGGCAGGAGCGACATGAAAGGAAAACCGGCTTTAACCTGCAGTTAACCTGCCCCTTCAAGGCAGCGAGAATCGCGAAATGTCAAAACGCATTCAGCCGTCGGACCTGTCTTTCTTTGCGACTCTCGCATCGGCGGGCAGCCTGAGCGCCGCCGGGCGAGAACTTGGAATCTCCACAGCCGCCATCAGCAAGCACCTGGCGTCGATGGAAACGCGGCTCGGGTTCTCGCTGGTCAACCGATCCACTCGCCGCATGGGCCTGACGCCCGAAGGTGAAATCTATCTGGAGCATTCGAAGCGCATCCTCGCTGGCGTGGACGAACTGGAGCAGGCACTGGGCGCGAGCAAGGCCCAGCCCAGGGGGCTGTTGCGTGTCAACGCGACCCTGGGCTTCGGGCGCAGTCATGTGGCGCCTCTCATCTCAAGGTTCACGAAGCGCCATCCAGAGGTCGAGGTGCAACTTCAACTTTCCGTCGGACCGCCCGCCCTGACGGAGGATGCATACGACGTCTGCATCCGCTTTGGAGCGCCGCCGGATACGCGCGTCGTCGCCCGAAAGCTCGCAGAGAACAGACGCCTGCTTTGCGCGTCTCCTGCTTACCTGGCGCGGCGCGGAATGCCAATGTTGCCGAACGACCTTCTCCGGCACAACTGCATCACCATTCGCCAGGGCGACGAGGGTTACGGCGTATGGCGCCTGACCCCCAGCAAGGGTCGCCGGCCAGAGGCGCAAGTCATCAAGGTGCGGGGAAACCTGACGAGCAACGACGGGGAGATTGCCGTCAATTGGGCACTCGACGGCCATGGCATCGTGATGCGCGCCGAATGGGACGTGGGCCGTTACCTGCAAAGCGGCCGGCTCGTCCACGTCCTGCCTCAGTACGACACGTCCGATGCCGACATCTATGCGGTGTACCCAAGGAATCAGCACTCCTTTGCCAGAGTGCGCGCCTTCGTGGACTTCATCGCCGACTCCTTCGCTCAATGGCAGGCCAGCGGGCGAACGTTTCGCTGAGGGATCATTGACTTCAGGTTAAGACCGGTTTGAACCTGACGCCACTTGCGCGGCGCCTGAGTCCCTACAGTTCAATGCTCCCATCATCGAGGTCCAAAGAACATGAAGGTCTACAAGATTGCAACCATTCCGGGAGACGGGATCGGCAAGGAGGTCGTCCCGGCAGGCCAGAAGGTGCTCGAGAAACTGGCCGCCCGCAGCGACAAGTTCGCCTTCGAGTTTGAAACGTTCGCCTGGGGCGGCGACTACTACCGAGAGCACGGAGCCATGATGCCGGACGACGGCCTGGACTCCCTGCGCGACAAGGACGCCATCTTGTTCGGTTCGGCGGGCGATCCGGACATTCCTGACCACATCACGCTGTGGGGCCTTCGCCTGAAGATCTGCCAGGGCTTTGACCAGTACGCCAATGTGCGACCGACCCGCATCCTCCCGGGCATCGACGCGCCACTGAAGCGATGCAAGTCAGAAGACCTCGATTGGGTCATCGTCCGCGAGAATTCGGAGGGCGAATACTCCGGCGTCGGCGGCCGGGCGCATCAGGGGCATCCCATCGAAGTCGCCACGGACGTTTCAATGATGACGCGGGCGGGCGTCGAGCGCATCCTGCGGTTTGCGTTCCGGCTGGCGCAGTCCCGCCCACGCAAGCAACTCACCGTGGTCACCAAGAGCAACGCACAACGTCACGCGATGGTCATGTGGGATGAGATTGCCAATGAGGTGGCTGCCGAGTTTCCAGCCGTGAAGTGGGACAAGGAACTCGTCGATGCGATGACTGCGCGCATGGTGAACAAGCCGGCTTCGCTCGACACCATCGTCGCCACGAACTTGCATGCCGACATCCTCAGCGACCTCGCAGCCGCTTTGGCGGGAAGTCTCGGGATCGCGCCGACAGGCAATATCGACCCTGAACGCCGCTACCCGTCGATGTTCGAACCCATCCATGGCTCCGCGTTTGACATCATGGGAAAGGGCTTGGCAAACCCGGTCGGCACCTTCTGGTCCGTGGTGATGCTCTTGGAGCACTTGGGCGAGCAAGACGCAGCCGATCGATTGATGGCCGTCATCGAACAGGTCACTGCCCAGCCCTCCTTGCACACCAGGGATCTCGGCGGCAAAGCGACGACGGCTCAGGTCACGGAGGCGGTTTGCAGCCTCTTGAGCCAGGAGACATGAAATACCGCGCCCTCGTCTACTGCGTCACCGCATCCGCGGGCGGTGCCGAACCCGCCGGCGGAACGATGACGGCGCGGCCGTCGTCCGATGTGTAGGTGGTGCTCGAATCGGTGCCCTCGCGCGACGAACCGTAAGGCGTCACGACAGTGGACCGGTCCTCGGTCTGCGAGTTGCCCGAGCTTCCCTGTTGCGCACGCTGCAGCGCGAGGCCGGCATCGCGGATGCACGCGTCCCGCTCCGGGCGCGGCAGCGTGCCGTCGTTACAGCGCGCGATAAGACTGTCATAGCTGTCCGACTGCGCCGCCGCCATCGTCGTCCATCCCGCCAAAATGGCAGTCGATGCGGCGCACAGCCCGAGAATGAACTTGGAACCCATGCTGGCCTCCTGAAGATAGCGCTCGCGCGTGTCGCATACGTCATGCGGCCTGTGAGCAGAGCGGTCCCATTCTCGATCTGTCGCCGACGGCCGTAAATCCCGGCCCACACGTATCCGCACGTACGTGGCAAGGTGTGTAGAGAACTCAAGCTGCGTCTTCAGGCGCAAGCATCGTGCCCCGGCAATTGGACGAGCCGCAATGGCAGAGATAGTTCGATGCCGGCGAACCGTCGTCCGCCGTCAGGCAGTAGTCGATGAAGAGTTCGTCCCCTGCCTCCACCGGCACGAGCGTCTGGAACTTCAGCACCAATTGCCCGGCGTCGTCGTATTCCTCGACCGCTTCACAGTTGGGATCGCATGCGTGATTCAGGTGACGGGTGCCGTTGCCGCCCTTGCCACCGTCGATCGTTTCGTGATTCGACAAGGCAAACAGATAGGTGAGCTGGTCGTCCCAATCCTTGGCTGCGATTTCCTCGGGCGAGTAGCGCCGGCCTTCATAGAGGCCCAGCAATGCGAAGGCCGGCAGCGACCGCGTGGCGAAAGCACCCAGTCCATGCACACCGCTGGGACCGACCCTGATGGAGGGGGTGCTATTCATCCGATTTTGTCGCTTTGCCATCGTCGGGAATTGTAGAGGTCACGCGCATTGGCACCAAAGTGCAATTGCGGACACCGGCGACCTACGGCCAAACTAAGGTCCATGCCATACGTAGTTTTCCGTAAAGGACGTTCCGATCCGGAGCGGAGGCGGCAATGACCCGCCAAATCCGAACGATCAACGACTTGGCGCAGTTGCCTGACGAAGAGTTGCGGGCCTGCCTGGGTGCCCTGCGCTCCGCGATACTGGAGGCAAGGCGCAGCCATGCCATTGCCGTCAGGGAACGCGTGATCAGCGCGGAAACGCCGTTTCACTTCCCGCACTTCAACTGGCACCCGAAGCCGTCCCTGCCGCTGGACGCCCCCCTCGGACTCGGCCGCGAGACACCCATCGATGAGATTCCATTGCGAACGGATGTTCGCAAAGTATTGACGTCGCGGAGCATCTACTGCATCGAGGATCTCTCTGCCATCAGCGAATGGGAATTGATGGCCCAGGGCTCCATTGGCTCCAACACTCTCTCGCGTCTGCGAAACGCATTGGCACAAGTGGGATTGGAGTTCCTCCCCAATCCGAACCAAAGACAACGAGCCATTGAGCAAAGCAAGGCAGTGCTTGCACTTTCCAGCGAGGCACGGTCATCGGCGCTTCGTGGCCTCAGGGATTCCGCTTCGGTTTCTTCGTTGGGGCTCAGGGTGTCGACGCTCGAGCGTGCGCTGGACCATTGCCACTCCACGGTCGGCGACCTGCGCAAGCTCTCGCTGGACTTGCTTTGCGAGAGCTACGGCAAACGCGAGGCGCGCGAAATCTACGATGCGCTGTTGCTGACCGGCCGCCCGTTCGCATGTTCGGTCTCGCACATCGAGCTTTGGCGTCGAGGCTTGATCGAGACCAAGGAGCTCGTCGCGCCCACCACTGCCGACACGCCCATCGGGGAATTGCGGCCGTGGCTGGGTGCTTCGGTGGATTTCCTTGCCGCCCGCGGCATCCAGACATTGGGTGCACTGCGCAGCGCCGCTTCGCGCGACGATGTCAGATCGATCCGAGGAATCGGCTCGGCTGCCGCGGAACGCATCAGCGGATTTCTTGGCGCGTACGTCGTCAAGCAGCCCTATCGCAGGACGCCCGCGCTCCAACGCAACTGAACTGGCGCGGCGACTGCTTTCCTGGAGGCCGGCATTTGGTTTCAGGGGCAAGGGCTGCCGTCTTACAAGACATGCCGCCATCTCCATCTAGGTTGGTCTCGTGGCTATCTTTGCGAAGACATGACGAGTCCGCCTCCCCTTCCATCGTTCATCTGCGTCGGGGCCTCGGCCGGTGGCGTGCAAGCCATGCTCGGGCTGGCCGCTGCCTTGCGCGAGGACTTTCCCGCGCCGATTTTTTTCGTCCGGCACATCGGCGCACATCGCAGCCATCTGCCGGATCTGCTGAACAGCCGTGGGCCGAATCGGGCGGTCGAGCCGAGAGACGGCGAAGTACCGGTGGGCGGCAAAATCTATGTCGCCCCGCCCGACCAGCACATGATCTTGCAGGATGGGTTGATTCGACTGAACCGTGGGCCCAAGGAACACCACGCCCGGCCCGCCATTGATCCGTTGTTCCGTTCTGCCGCTCTGGAGTGCGGTCCGCGCGCCGTGGGAGTGGTGCTCACTGGCATGCTCGACGATGGCAGCGCGGGACTTTGCGCCATCAAGGATTGCGGCGGCATCGCCATCGTGCAGGACCCGGCCGACGCCTTCGAGCCCAGCATGCCCCGCGCCGCCATGGCAGCGTTGCAGCCTGATCATGTGTTGCCGCTCTCGGCAATGCCCGACCTTTTGCTTCATCTGGCACAGCAGCACATGAGCACCGCGACCACGCACGAAGCGCCCGAGGGCCTGCGGCGCGAACACGCAGTCAGCCTGGGAGAGCACAGATTGGAAAACCTGAAAACCATTGCCGAAGCGTCCACTTTCAGTTGCCCGGATTGCGGCGGTGTGTTGTTCGAGCTCAACGACAAGCATCCGGTGCGCTATCGCTGTCACACCGGCCACGCCTTCAGCTTGCGGACACTGGCGGCGTCGCAGGAGATGGTCACCGACGCAGCGCTTTGGACCGGCCTGCGCGCGCTGCAGGAGAAGGAAAGCATCCTTCGCCGTCTGGCCCAAGCRCAGGGTGCGCACGCATCCACTTCTGCTTCCGCGCAAGCGTTTCTGCACGAGGCCGACGAGCTGTCGGAAATGATCGCCGCATTGCACAAGCTGACGATGAAGGCGCCCAGTCCCGCGGACTTCAACGCGCAATAGCGGGCCGGGCTGACAAAGCAGAAAGCGCGACCCGCAGACGCTGCACTCGTCAAGAGTTCTGTTCGCCCGTGGCGCGGATATCCACGCGCCGGTTCGGCTCGAAGCAGGCGATGAGCGCGGTGCGGTTCCTCGCCTTGCCTTGCGCCCGGCACTCGGCTTCAGTGATCTTGAGCTCCGACGGACCCCGGCCTTCGGTTTGGATGATGTTGGCCGGCACGCCGTTGGCGACCAGGTAATCACGCACCGAGTTGGCACGTGCCACTGACAGGCGCTGGTTGAACTCGAGGCTGCCGATCGGGTCGGTGTGCCCGACGATGGAGATCGAGCGCAGCCGGATGCCGGAGGACCTGAGCTCATGCAGCGTGCTGTCGATGCGCGCGCGGCCGGCCGGAGTCAAGTCCGACTTGGCAAAGGCGAAGGTGCCATCGGCCTTGAGTTCGAAGTTGCGCGCGGCCGGAGGCGGAGGCGGCGGTGGAGGCGGCGGCATCACTGCGGGCGGCGGCGCCGGCGGCCGCGCCTGCGCCACGACAGGCGGCGGGCCGAACGGGATCTGCAAGCCCACGGTGAACATCCAGTCGTTCATCTGCTGTCGGCTTGCCAGCCTGACGTTGCTGGCGTTGTCGACATAGCGGTAGCGTGCATCGGCCATCAGGCGGCCCCAGGACGAAAACGGCCAGACCACGCCCAGCCCCGCATTAGCGGTGAAGCTGGTGTGGCTGCTGCTGCTGGCGAACAAGGTGTCGACCTTGTTGTCGAGCGCGCCGATACCGCCAACGACATAGGGCTGCACGCTGTTGGACTGCCAGCGATTGATCCCCTGGCGGCCCAGGAAGAACCACTGCGCATCGAGCGTGCCGCTGAGGTTCTTGTACTTGTCGCGGGTGTTGAAGACGCCGAACGCAGTGCCGAACTTGCTGTCGAGCTCCTCGTACTGGATGCGCGCCTCGATGTTCCAGTAGGGGTTGATCGGCTTGCCGATCGAGACGCCTCCGCCCCAGCCGTTCTTGGCATTCCAGTTGTCGTCTGGATGCACGTAGGTGCCGAATGGCGTGATGTACCAGCGGTTGTCGAAGTACTGGTCCGGCGCGAAGCTGGTCTGCGCCAGGCAGGCCCCGCTCGGGATGGCAAGTACACAGCTGATTGCGAAAGCGCGTCGATCGAACATGAAAGCCTCACTGGGTTGATGTTGATGAGAAGCTTTGCCGGAGCAGGTGACGCGAAGGAATGGATGCAGCGCTCACTTGCTACTCGCATACGCGCTACGGAGTCTGTGCCTATGGCCGCCGGTATTCAATGCCCGCGTGGATTTTTAGCACGCTTGAGTTGCCGCTTGGCAACGTGCGCTGGGACAAAAGCATCCGGCGCTGTCTTACAAACCCGCCGGGCCGGCGTAGTAACAAGAGTCTCCGCGTGTGCTTTTTTCGAGTCGGGCGCTCGTCGCCGGACTTCGCTTTGCAATGGTGACCATGGAATTCAACTCGAGTGCATTCGCTGTCCGCCATGACGAAGTTCTGCGAGTCCTGCCACACCGCCAATCCCGACCGCGCGCGCTACTGTCGCGGTTGCGCAGGCAAGTTCAGCGGCATTCGCACGGCCGCGAACGTCGTCGAAGGCTCCTCGCCTGCGGCGCCGCCGCATGAAGCGGCTAGTTACGACTCTGCCGCGCCGAAGTCTCACAATGACAAGGGGCACAAGGGCGACAAGGGTGGCCAGCAGGCACGGCCTTCGCTTTTTTTCAATGTGGTTCTGCTCATGGCGGCATTGCTGTTCTGGTATTGGGCGCTTGCCGGCCGCTGAACCGCCATTCCCCAAGAGGCCGTTCATGCCCCCTGCCCATCCCTACGCGCGACGCGACGTGCCAAGCTGGGTGCACGCGAGCAGCGCTTCTTCAGAGGCCTTCCCGGAGCCGTATTGCCTCACGCCCGCTCAGCGCACAGTCAAGCGCTCGGTGGACATCGTCGGGGCCTTGGCCTTCTTCGTGATGCTCGGTCCGCTCTACCTGCTCGTTGCAGCCGTCGTGCTCGTCGGAATGGGAAGGCCGGTGCACTATGGGCAGGTTCGGCTGGGTCAGGACGGTCGCCCGTTTCGTTGCTACAAGTTCCGCACGATGGTGAGAGGAGCGAACAAGGTCCTCGCGCTTCACCTGGAGCAGAACCCTGCCGCGCGGGCGCGCTGGAACGAGTTCCAGAAGCTGGACGACGATCCTCGCGTCACGCGCGTCGGACGCGTGATCAGAAGGCTGAGCCTGGACGAACTGCCGCAGTTCTTCAACGTGCTCAAGGGCGACATGAGCCTCGTGGGCCCGCGGCCTTGCATGGTGCGCCAGCGCAGTCTGTACGGACTCGGCTGGCCGCACTACTGCCAGATGCGACCCGGCATCACCGGCCTTTGGCAGGTGAGCGGGCGCAATCGCCTGCCCTATTCCGAGCGTGTGGCGCTGGATGCCCGCTATGCCTCCGAGTGGTCGCTCAGGCTCGATGCAAAAATTCTTGTGCGCACAGTCTGGGTCGTGCTGAGTGGGGACGGATCGTCTTGAATGGCTGCGCGCGGTCGACCAGACCGGGCGTCATGGATTGCGGGATGACGACTGCCGAAGCACCAACTGCGCCGTCGGCCCCGCGACCGAACGGCGCTCCGTTTCGCCTCGGAGATGGTCGAACAGCAAGTCGATCGCCTGATGCGCGACTTCGTCGAGATGCAGGTCCACCGCTGTAAGAGGCGGCTCGCAGGTGCGGGCACGCAGGCCGTCGTATCGCGTGACCACCATCACATCGTCGGGAATGCGCCGGCCGGCCGCGCGGATTGCCTTCACCGCGCCAACAGCGAATGCATCCACTGGCACACAGAAAGCGTCGATCTCCGCGTGTGCAGCCAGGAGCGAGCGCGCCATCTCCCAGCCCCCGTCCTCACCCTGGGCCTCATCTGCCATGCCGAACAGCAAGGGCTGCGGGTGCTCGGTGATGAACTCGTCGTACGCGGCTCGCGCCTGAACATAGGAATTGCGCTGCGCCGAGCCCAGGATCATCGCGACGCGTCGCGCGCCCTGTGCATGCAGGTGCTCGAGCAGAAGCCGAGTCGTCGCCTTCGAATGAATGTCCACGTGCGGCGCAGTCTCGGACATTCCGTAGGGCTTGCCGATAGTCACGACCGGCAGGCCCCGGCGCGCAAGGTAGTCCAGGTTGGCGTCGCCGGCGGACGGCTCGATGACCAGCGCACCATCGACCTCCAGCAACTCGAGCGGAACCCTGCCGGTTTCCATCGGCGGCGCCAGAACGAGTGCAAGGTTGCGGTGGAGGGCCGCAGCGGCTGCGACTGCGGCGATTTCCATCATGAACCCCAAGCGCGAAGGACCGCCCGCGACGGCGAACGGCATGGAGGACAGCAGCACGATCATGTGCGCCTCGCCTGTTCGCAAGCGCTGCGCGTGCCTGTTGGGCCGATAGCCGAGCTTCAGGGCCGCCTTTTCGACGCGCACCCGCGTGTCGGCGTCGACCTGCCCGCGGCCATTGAGCGCATGAGAAACGGTGGTCGGCGACACCCCCGCTTCGCGCGCAACGTCCTTGATGTTGACCTTGCGAAGAGTGCTCGGAATCATCCATTGACCTTTTTCAAAGACAGTGATTGAATTCCCCAAATCGTTTTGGGAATCCTCCTGAAATGTACTTCAGCCCGCCACTGGCGGATTTTTTTGCACCGTCTCCCAAATCGATTTGGGGACGGTCGGATCCCAAGGAATCGATCATGTTCCGTATTTCCGACGCCCCTGCCGTAGACGCCGTGCTGCCCTGGTCGCAGATGCTTCTGTTCGGCCTGCAGCATGTGCTTGTGATGGCCGCCGTGCCCATCACGTCAGTCTTTCTGATTGCCAAAGCGCTGGGCCTGTCGTCGGAATTGACGATCAACCTGATCAGCGCCACCTTCCTTCTGTGCGGCGTCGGGACATTGCTGCAATCCTTCGGGCCATGGAAGTTCGGTGCGCGGCTTCCCTTCGTGATGGTGCCCGGCGGCGCACCCATCGTGATGTTCCTGACCATCGCGCAGCAGCGCGACCTGCAAACGGCCTCCGGTGCGGTGATCCTCACGGCGCTGTTCTACTTCCTCGTGCTGCCGGTCTTTTCGCGCTGCATCAAGTATTTCCCGAAGATCGTCATCGGCACCTTGCTGATGCTCGTGTCGATCAACCTCGTCAAGGTTTACGGCGGGATCATCGCTGGCAAGCCGGGCACACCCGGGTTCTCGGACCCTGCGCACATCGGCCTCGCGCTCGCCACGGTCGGCTTCACGGTGCTCTTTGCGCGCGTGTTCAAGGGCATGCTGGGACAGCTGGCGGTGCTGTTGGGACTCGTGGCAGGCACGCTCCTCGCCGCCGTGTGCGGAATGACGGATTTCAGCGGCGTGGCGAGCGGGCCGGTGTGGAGCCTCCCGACCTTGCTGCCCTTCGGGATGCCGCATTTCGACCTGGTCGCAGCGTTGCCGCTCCTGATCTTCAGCGTCATTTCAATGGTGGAGGCCACGGGGCAGACGATTGCGGTCGCCGAGGTCGTCGGCAAGCAGATCGAGCCGCGCGACGTCGTGCCGCGAACCATCCGCGGCGACGCGCTGATCTCGCTGGCAGGTGGGCTCTTCGGCACTTCGATGATCATCACGAGCGGCGAGAACATCGGCATCGTGCGCGCCACCAACGTGCGCTCGCGCTACGTGACGGCCACGGCTGGCGCCATCCTGGTTCTCATCGCGCTCACGGCGCCGCTAGGCCGGCTCGCCAGTGCGATTCCAGAGGCGGTCGTGGGCGGCACCGCGATGGTGGTCTTCGCGATCATCGGCACGATCGGCATCGACATCCTGCGCAAGGTCGACCTGCATGAGCGCAGCAACATGTTCGTGCTGGCCGGTGCGCTGACCATGGGCCTGCTGCCGATCCTCGTGCCCGGCCTCTACAGCAAGTTCCCGGCAACGCTGCAACTCGTGCTGGGCAACGGCCTGGCGATGGGCGCGCTCACCGCCATCGTGCTCAACATCCTTTTTCACCACGTCGCCGCGGCGCCCCGCGACGACAGCAACGAAGCGCCGACCCCGGAAGGGGCACCGGCCGCCCAATGATGAATTCCACCTATCCCCTGAATGCCGGCGACGCTGCATCCCACCTTGCGGCGGACTCGCTGCTGCTGGCCCCCGATCACCTCATGCTGCGCGAAGGACCGGTGCGGGACCACGCCGTCCTCGTCGAGAGCGGCAAGTTCCGCGACATCGGCCCTGCCGAAGTGCTGGCCGCCCGCTATCCGCATCTGACGCCCCTTCGACTTCCGGGCAAGGTACTGATGCCCGGGATGATCGATGCGCACCACCATCTGACGCAATCGTTTGGCAAGTCGCTGGCCTACGGCGAACCCTCGGAGATCTTTCGCCGCGTCTGGGTTCCACTTGAAGCAAGTCTGGACGACGAGTTCGTCCATGGCGTGTCGAAGCTGGCGGCGCTCGAGTCGCTGCGCGGAGGCTTCACCACCGTCTGCGATGCCGGGACGCGCGCGAAGGGAGACATCGGCGCGCTCGCGACAGCCACGCAGGAGGCGGGCCTTCGTTGCGTGCTCGGCCTGATCTGTAACGACGGGGGCAACGAGAGCACACCGGCCGAACGCAGAGCCTTGAAGGCGCACGCCGAACGCTTCCTTCAGAAGTGGTCGGGCGCGGCGCTGATTCATCCATCGCTCGCGATCTCGGTGCCCGAAGCGGCTTCCGACGAGATGCTGGTGGGTGTCTCGGCGCTTTGCGCGGAGGCACGCACGATCTTCCAGACGCATGTCAATGAGCACCTCGCGTCGGTGGAACGTTCGGTCGTTCAACGCGGCATGCGGCCGCTCGAGCTTCTGGCGCACCTGGGCGCGCTCGGGCCGCAAGTGCTCATCGCGCACGGCACGTTGGTGACGCCGGGCGAACTCGCCCTGCTTCGACAGACCGACACGGCCGTGAGCTACAACCCGGTCGCAAGCCAGTGGAAAGGCAATGCGGTCGCGCCGGCCAACCTGATGGCAGCGATGGGGATCCGCTTCGGACTCGGCACGGATGCCACCCGCAGCGATGCGTTCCGCCTCATGGACGCGGCCGAGGCAGCGCAAAAGCTCGCCTTCGGGCTTGCCATCGGCGACGCGTCATGCGGCGGCGGCTGGACGTGGCTCGACCATGCGACACACGATGGCGCGCGCGCCATCGGCCTGGACCACGTGATCGGCGAGGTCGCGCCCGGCAAGGAGGCGGACTTCCTGCTTGTCGACGTCGATACGCCGGAGATGTGCACCTCGGTCGACTTGACGTGGGACCTCGTGCGATTGGGCAACAGGGATCAGATCGATGCCGTCTTCGTCGCAGGAAAGCTGCGCCTCTGGAAGGGCTGGCCGACCGACTGGGATGCGCGCTCGCTGATGCGGCAGGTCGCACGCGCGGCCGGCGAGGCGATCGCACGGGCACCGATCCAGCGCCTGCATCCGACCGCGGCGCAGCATCGCAAGTCGACCGCCGCTGCAATGATCGGGGCCGCGCAGTGACCGTCGAGCACCTGATCGTCATTTCGCTCGCCGTTCTGTTCGCCGCCTTTGTCCAAGGCGCGAGCGGCGTGGGCTTCGCGCTCATCGTCGCGCCCGTGATCGGCCTCCTGCGGCCGGAGTTGCTGCCGGTATGCGTGCTGGTCCTGATGCTGCCGTTGAACTTCTATGTCGCGTGGCGCGAACGTTCCGCGATCGATCGGAGCGGTGCGAGCTGGATCACGGCGGGACGCGTCCTCGGAACCGCGGGTGGGCTGTGGGTCTTGGCCGTGCTGAGTGCCAACCACCTGGCATTGTTCGTCGGATTGTCGACCGTCGCCGCTGCGCTCGTCACGCTCGTGATGCCGGCGTTCTCGCCGGGCCGGCCTGCCTTTGTCGCAGCCGGACTCGTCACCGGCGTGACCGAAACCGCCACCGGCATCGGGGGGCCGCCGTTGGCGCTGGTGTACCAGCACCATGCGCCGCCCATCGTGCGTTCGACCATCGCCTTGTGCTTTCTGGTGGGAGAGCTGGTGTCGCTGGCGACATTGATGGCGACGGGCCGCATCGAATCAACGCAGCTTGTGGCCGCGTTGAGCCTGCTGCCGGCACTGCTGATTGGCGCTGCACTCAGCCGCGTGGTGCACGAACGCATCAACGGCCGGTTCTTGCGCGCGTTCGTTCAGGTTTTCGCGATCACGTCCGGCGTGGTGTTGCTCGTGCACGCGATCTGACGCGCGTCGCTCGGTACCCGTGAGTCGACGCGATAACGCTCACGTCGACTCGGTGGCTGCGCAACCCTCGGGCTTGAACACTCGCGTGGTCGAAGCCGGAGAGTTCACGAGCTTGGCCGCTGGGCGCATCGGGCGCCGCAGCAATTCACCGCCGCAATTCGGACAACGTCCGCCAAGGCGCTGTTCGGCACAGTCGCTGCAGAACGTGCACTCGAACGAGCAGATCCGCGCGGCGGTCGAATCGGGTGGCAGATCCCGGTCGCAGCACTCGCATCCGGGGCGCATCTGCAGCATGGCTAGACCCCTTCGATGATCCGCAGATCCCGATCGGCCCCATCGCCGAGCGCAGCCAGTGCGGCTTGGTAGTCGGCGCTGTCATGCGTCGCCCTGGCCTGCTCGACGCTGTCGAACTCGATGAGCACCGTGCGCTCCTTCAACCCGCGCTCGTAGACCTGCGCCGGAACACCGCGCGCTAGAAAGCGCCCGCCGCCGGCTGTGATGGCGGGGCCCGCCAGCTTTGCATAGGCCGCCAGTTTGTCGGCGTCCTTGACTGCGCGGTACGCGCTGACCCAATAGGCTTTCGGCATGCGAATTCTCCTTCTGTGCTTTGGTGATTGTGTGCTTTGGTGATTGCAATGGACCGAGCTTCGGACTGTCCGGCCGGTTCTCGCGAATCTGATCATAAGGAGTCGCTGAGCCTCGCGCCCGGTACGTAATTTCCCTCACGCCTTGGTCAGACTCCGCTCAGTTGGCCGACAAGACCATAGGGCGCCCGACTTTCTTTCGGGAATGTGGAGAGTCATTGCACGAGTGCGGGACTGTCCGCCCATCGACTCGCACTCATCACGACCCTATGAATCTAAATCTTGTCCGAGGGTTATTCCTCATGGCGATCTCACTCGCCTTTGGACTCCAGGCACTGCGTTACCCGATTGGAGACTTCAGTCGCGCGGGGCCGGGACTCTTTCCCGCGGTAGTGAGCGCGATGCTGTTGGTGATTGGCGTGATCACCGTGGTTCGAGCGTTCTATGTCGAGCGAGTGCGCCTCAACCTGAACTTCAAGAACATCGCCATCATCATCGCGAGTCTGTGCGGACTGGCACTGATCTCCACCTACGTGAACATGATCGTCGGAATCATCTTCATGGTCTTCTGCTCCACCCTGGCCGGCTCTTCCTACTCCTGGGTGCGCAACGTCAAGATTTCCGCCGGCCTGGTCGCAATGGCGCTGGTCCTTCAAAAACTTCTCGGCCTGAACCTGCCGCTTTACTGATGATGGACGTCCTCAACAACCTGGCGTTCGGCTTCTCGCACGCCCTGACCCTGCAGAACCTCATGTTCTGCGCGATTGGCTGCACGGTCGGCACGCTCGTGGGCCTGCTGCCCGGCCTGGGGCCGCTGGCCACCATCAGCCTGCTGCTGCCGCTGACCTATTCGATCCCCACTACGGGTGCGCTCATCATGCTGGCGGGCATCTACTACGGTGCGCAATACGGCGACAGCGTGAGCGCGATCACGATGAAGATCCCCCACGCGAGCAGCATCGTCGCGTGCATCGACGGCTACCAGATGACGCTCAAGGGCAAGACCGGACTGGCGCTTTTCACTGCGGGGGTATCGAGCTTCATCGGCGGCTCGGTGGCGATCCTGGTGCTGGCCTTCCTCGCGCCGATGCTCGGTGAAGTGGCCTTCCTCTTCGGACCGGCCGACTACTGCGCCATGATGATGGTGGGCTTTGTCTGCGTGAGCTTCGTCACGACTGGCAGCCTGCTCAACGGCCTGGCGATGTGCATGATCGGCGTGCTGCTCGGCACGATCGGCACCGACGTGAACAGCGGCCTCGCGCGCTTCACGCTGGACCTGCCCTTCCTGATCGACGGCGTGGGCATCGTGAGCATCGCGCTGGGCTGCTTCGGCATTGCTGAAATCACGAAGAACCTCGACTCGAAGGAAGAACGCTCGCCCTTCAACGGCAAGATCAACCTGATCCCGACCTGGGCCGAGTTCAAGCGGATCATCCCCAGCGCCCTGCGCGGCAGCGTCGTGGGCTCGTTCCTCGGCATCCTGCCCGGCGGCGGCCCCACGATCGCGCAGTTCGCGGCGTACGCCATCGACAAGAAGGTCAGCAAGTACAAGCACGAGATCGGCACCGGCTGCATCGAAGGTGTCGCCGGCCAGGCCGCGGCCGACGAGGCGGCAGCGCGCACGAGCTTCATTCCGCTGATGAGCATCGGCATTCCCGAGAACGCCGTGATGGCGCTGATGCTGGCCGCCTTCATCATCAAGGGCATCCAGCCGGGGCCCAACATGATCGCGAGTCACCCGGAGCTCTTCTGGGGCCTGGTGGCGAGCATGTGGATCGGCAATGTCTTCCTGCTGGTGCTGAACGTGCCGCTGGTGCGCTATTGGCTGTCGGTGTTCAAGATTCCCTACAGCGTGCTGTTCCCGTCGATCCTGTTCTTCTGCTGCATCGGCACCTACAGCGTGAACAACAGCCTGGAGGACATCTACATCACGGCGGCATTCGGGCTCATGGGCTACATGTTCATGCGACTGCAGCTGGATGCCGCACCGCTGATGCTGGGCTTCATCCTCGGGCCGATGCTCGAAGAGAACTTCCGCCGCGCACTGCTGCTGAGCCGCGGGAGCTTTACCACCTTCTTCACGCGCCCGATCAGCGGCACCTTGATGGCGCTCATCGCGTTCTTCATCGCCTGGCAGGTGGTCTCGTTCATCTTTCAGATTCGCAAGAAGAACTCGCTACGGCGGATGGTCGCTGCGCCTCCTGTGAAAACGGCCGAGGTCTAAGCCACGGCGCGAGCGCTAACGAACGCGAAACGGCTCCAGCTTCTCCCAATCGAACGCGACGCCAATGCCAGGTTCTGGCGGCGCGACCGCGAGGTGGTTCTTCAGCACCAGGGGCCGGGCGGTGTACTCGTCGATCGGGAAGCTGTGAATCTCCAGCCAGCCTGCGTTCGGCTGCGCGGCAAGCAAGCTGACGTGCAGCTCCTGCATGCCGTGGGAGCACACGGGAATGCCATGCCGGCGTGAGCGTTCGGCCACCTTCAACCAGCCGGTGATGCCGCCGCAGTTGGAAGCATCGGGCTGAATGAAAGAGAGAGCCGCCTGCTCGAAAGCATGGTCGAACTCGTGAATGGTGTGCAGGTTTTCGCCCATCGCCAACGGCACGCCTGTCGCGGCGGCAATCCTCGCGTAGCCTTGGTAGTCGTCCGGAATCGTCGGTTCCTCGAACCAGAGGATGTTGAAAGGCGCGAGGCGCCGGGCAGCGACGATGGCCTCGTCCACGCTCATCGAATAGTTGGCGTCGACCATCAGCGCGAGGTCGTCGCCAATCAGTTGCCGGACCGCACGGACACGCTCGACGTCCTCTTCAAGATCTTCCCGTCCGATCTTGATCTTCACGGCATTGGCGCCGCGCGCGAGATAGCCCCTCACATTCGCCAGGAGTTTGTCCAAGGGGAACAGCAGGTCGATTCCGCCGCAGTAGGCCTTGCAAGTGTTGCCGGTGCCGCCTGCCAGTTGCCAGAGCGGCATTTGCCGAGTCTTTCCGCGGATATCCCAGAGCGCGATGTCGATGGCCGAGATTGCGAACGAAGCAATGCCGCCTCTTCCCACGTAATGAACGTGCCACTCGCTGAAGTCATGAATGGATTCGACGTCCTCGCCATCCATGCCGATCAGCGCTGGAGCCAGGTCGTGGTCGATCATCGCCTTGATCGCATGGCCGCCCTTTCCACCGGTATAGGTGTAGCCCGTGCCTTCCCTGCCGTCGGCGAGCCTCACGGTCGCGGTGATCAATTCGAAATGGGTATGCGCCCCATGCTTCGCGTCGGTCAGGACTTCGTCAAGCGGAACCTGGAACAGATGACTTGTGATTCTTTCGATGTTGCGCATTGCAATGCTCCGGTGACGGGCGAACAAAGCCAGGATAGTAGGCCCAGGATAGTGGACGTACTGCACCCCGCAGGCATGAGCGCAAATGCATCCGAGCCACCCAAACGGACCCAACCGCCGGTTGGCGCGCCGATTGCGACTTTGTCCCTTTCATCCTCCATGCTGGTCGGAGCACAATCGGCCGCCCCGACTCATTTCTCCAAGCGCACCCATGCACCTGTCTTCCCCATGACTGCCATCCTTCGGACCTGGACCTTCTGGATCCTTACCCCGCTGCACGAGGAGTGCCAAGCCCATCTTGAACGTACGAAGCTTCCGGAGTTGCAGTCCTTCGAGGGATGCCAGCGATCGTCGGCGTTGTTCCGAGACCTCGGCGATGGCAGCACCGAAGTCACGGTCGTTTCCTCATGGGTCTCGATGGCCGCCATTCGCGCCGCCTTCGGGGACGAGATCACGCGACCGAGCATCGATCCCGAGGATCGAAAGAAGCTGATCGACCGAGAGCAGATCGTGCGGCACTACCCAGCTACGGACCGCCACGCGATCAGCCTGGCGCCGGCAGAAATGGGCCCAAGCCAGATCAAAGCCCGGACAGCGCCGGACTAGCGGATCAGGCGCGGCTTGCCGGTGGATTCGCGCACCACGAGCGACACATCGACTTCATGATGCAACGCCACCTGCTTCCCAGACAACGACTTCACCAGATAGTCCCCCGCCCGCGTCCACACCTCGTCCGTCGGTACATGCATGGTCGTCAGGCTGGGCCGAAGGTGGCGGCTCCATTCGAGATCATCAAAGCCCATGACCGACAGATCGTCGGGCACATGGAGCCCGCGCCGCTCCGCCTCGAGCAGCACTCCGTACGCGATCACGTCGTTGCCGCAGACAACGGCGGTGGGCCAGTCACTTTTTGCGGCAGATAGCAGCGAGCGTGCGCCCTGGCGCGCATCGTCCAGGTGATAGGGCACCTCGATGTACCACTCGGGCCGAAGCGTGAGCCCGCTTTCCTGGAGCGCGCGATGTACGCCCGCAACGCGCGCCGTCGCACGGTCGTTGTTCGACGAAATCGCCGCGACCATGCCGACCCGGGTGTGCCCCAGCTCGATGAGATACCTGCAAGCCCGATAGGCTGCGGCCTCGTTGTTGCCGCCTACGGACGCGTACGGCTTGTCCGGGTGGTACACGCCCACGTTCACGAACGGAATGCGTTGCGAGGCGAGCAGCCTGCGCAGCGCATCGGTGTGCGTGTCCCCGCGCAGGATCAGGCCGTCGATGCCGCGGCTCACCATGTTCTGCGCTTGGCGCGCTTCGGTCTCCGGCTCGTAGCCGCTGGTTGAAAGCAGCAGCAGATAGCCCTGCAGCGACAAATAGATCTGCAGCGCCTCGATGCCCCGCGCGAACATCGCGTTGTCCACCGTGGGGATGATGGCGCCGATGGTGCGCGTGCGGCGCGACGACAGCGCACGCGCCGCCGCGTCGGGGATGTAGCCCAAAACCTCAACAGCCGCATCTATGCGCATTCGCAGGTCCGGGCTCACTGATTCGGGGTTGTTGAGCGCGCGAGAAATCGAAGCCGTCGAGACGCCCGCGTGCTTGGCAACTTCTCGAATACCGACTGTTTTTGGCTTCATCGTGAAACAGTTTACAGCAAGCGGTACGAGCGCCACCGGGTCAAACTTCAAGGGAAATCCCCTATGAATTGCCGTCATTGAGTCGGTTCGCTGCGTTGACAGCCTCTGTCCTTGCCAAGATAATTTTGTAAACGGTTACATGACGATCACAGGAGACAAAGACATGAGACGAGCCATCGCTTTCGCTGTCGCGGCCACGTGCGCCTTCGGCGTTCATGCACAGGACTTCAATTGGAAGAAGCACCAGGGCACGACCATCACCTTCCTCGCCAACAACAACCCGGTGGCCAATGCCCTGCTGAAGCACAAGGCCGACTTCGAGGCGCAGACCGGCATGACGCTGAAGGTCGACTCCTATCAAGAGCAGCAGATGCGCCAACGGCTGGTCACGGTCATGAACTCGCGCAGCGACGAGGTCGACGTGTTCATGTCACTGCCCTCGCGCGAGGGGATGCAGTTCGCCAAGGCCGGGTGGTATGCCGATCTGAACGAGTTCGTCAAAACCGCCAGCGCCAAAGATTACGATTTCGCCGACTTGAGCGCGGGCATGCTCAAGGACGCGACCTACGACAAGCAGCTCACCGGCATCCCGATGAACGTCGAGGGCCCTGTCCTGTACTACCGCAAGGACCTGTTCCAGAAGTGCGGCGTGTCGCTGCCCAAGAGCCTGCCCGAGCTCGAAGGCGTGGCCGCCAAGCTCAAGAGCTGCGAACCCGGCGTGACGCCCTTTGTCTCGCGCGGCCTCAAGCCCGCCCTGCCCTTCACCTATAGCGTGTTCCTGCACAACATGGGCGGCACCTACATGAAGGACAACAAGTCGCAGCTATGCAGCAAGGAAGGCCAGGCATCGCTGGCGCTCTATTCCAAGCTGCTCAAGGACTACGGGCCGCCCGGCGTCGTCAACTACAGCTTCTATCAAATTTCCTCGCTCTACAAGGAGGGCAAGGCGGCGATGGCTTTCGAGTCGTCGAACGAGCTGCGCAATGTGATGGACGGTGGCGCCCGCCTGAAAGACACGGCCGTGGCCGTGCTCCCCGCCGGCCCCGGYGGCTCGCACCCGACAGTCATCGGCTGGACGATGTCGGTGTCGGCCCACAGCAAGAACAAGGAAGCCGCCTGGTACTTCGTGCAGTGGGCCACCAGCCCGGCCGTGCAGGCCAAGCTGGCGGTCGACGGCGTCGCGCCGCCGCGCGCGGCCGTGGCCAAGTCGCCGGGCTACAAGGCGTGGATGGACGAGCAACCCGTGCGCACCGAATGGGTCGCGGCGGTGAATGAACTGAGCCGCACCGGCACCTCCGAAGTTGGCTATCCGATCGTGCAGAACCCGGCCTCGCGCGACTTCATCGGTCAAGCCGCGACCGAACTGCTACTCGGACAGAAGACGCCCGCGCAAGCGTGCGCCGACGCCGACAAACAGCTCGACGCGCTGATCGCCAAAGACTGATGGCTGTCTTCGACTTCTCCGCGGGCCACCGCGTGCTGGTAGTCGGTGGTGCCGGGGACATCGGCGCCGCCATCTCGCGTGCCTTCATGGACATGGGCTGCAGCGTCATCGCCACGGGCGTCGACGACGAGGCACTCGAAGCCACCTCGCTGCAACAGAGCGGCAGGCTCACGTTGCGCACGCTCGACGTCACCGACAACGACGCCGTCGCCGCGTTCGTCGGCGGACTCGACCGCCTCGACACGCTGGTCAACTGCGCCGGCATCCTCGCGCGCTTCAAGGAGTTCGAGATCGAGACCTTCCAGCGCGTGCTGGACGTGAACCTCACAGGCACCTTCCGCCTGTGCAACGCGAGCCTGCCGCTGCTCGAAAAGAGCAAGGGCAGCATCGTCAACGTGGCGTCGATGAACGCCTTCGTGGCACTCCCGTTCATTCCCGCCTACTGCGCGAGCAAGGGCGGCGTGGTGATGCTCACCAAGTCGCTGTCGCTCGCCTGGGCCGAGCGCGGCGTGCGCGTGAACGCCATCGCGCCGGGCTATGTAGAGACCGCCATCAACGCGGCCGGCCGCCAGGACAAGGCGCACTACGAACGCATCAGGTCGCGCATCCCCCTGGGCCAATGGGCGCAGCCTGACGACATCGCGGGCAGTGCGGTGTTCCTCGCTTCGCGCGCCGCGCACTACGTCACCGGCACGGTGCTGGCCGTCGACGGCGGCTTTCTCGCGGGTTGAAGACGCAGCATGAGCCAATCGATCGGCACGCGCGGCCAACTCGCGTTTCTCTCCTTTCCGGCCGTGATCTTCACGACCGCGATGATCGCGTTCCCCTTCGCCTACACGGTGTGGTTCAGCCTGCATTCGTATAGCTTCGGAGCCAAGCCCAAGCTCAACTGGGGCCTGAACTTCGTCGAGATGGCAGGCGACGGCGAGTTCTGGAACGGGCTGAAGATCACGCTCGTCCTCTACTTGCTGTCGCTGGTTCTGCAACTCGTGCTGGGCACGTGGATCGCGCTGCTGCTGCACGGCTCCAGGAAACTGTCCGGCATTGTGCGCACCCTGATGATCTCGCCCTTCGTGCTACCCCCCGTGGTGGTCGGCATGATGTGGCTGGTAGTGCTCGACCCGTCCATCGGCGCGGCCAACTACCTGCTGCAGGCCGTGGGGCTGCCGCGTTCCGATTGGCTGGCCTCTCCGGTGTGGGTCATTCCGACCGTGGCCATGATCGACACCTGGCAGTGGACACCTTACGTGGCGCTCATCGTGCTCGGCGGCCTGCAATCGCTGCCGCCCAACGTGTATGAGGCCGCGCAGATCGACGGCGCCTCGCGCTGGAATACCTTCTGGCGCATCACGCTGCCGCTGCTTGCGCCCACGCTGGTCACGGCGGCCATTCTGCGCAGCGTCGACCTGCTGCGCTTTTTCGACATCATCTACATCACTACGCAGGGCGGCCCCGGCAACGCGTCGAACACGCTGAACATCTATGGCTTCCGCAAGGGCTTCGAGCTGTTCGACATTGGCTATTCGAGTGCGCTGATGATCACGCTGTCGGCCATCGTGCTCGGCGCGGTCATGGTGCTCACCCAGGCGCGCAAGCGCGTGGCATGGTGAAGGAGGCAAGTCCATGAACGGCAAGCTGGTGCAGCGCCTGGGCCTCGTGCAGATCGCCTTCGTGGCGGTCCTGATCTTGCTGCCGATCGCGTGGATGGTGCTCTCGTCCTTCAAGCCCTCGGCCGAAGTGACGGCCTATCCGCCGACGGTGCTGTTCACACCAACGCTGGAGAACTACCGCACGCTGTTCGGCACCACGCCGTTTCTTCACTACACGTGGAACAGCACGGTCATCACCGCTGGCTCGACGCTGATCGGGCTGCTGCTGGGCGTTCCGGCGGCGTTCGCCGTGTCATGGACGCGCATCACGTGGCCCGCCACGGTCACACTGCTGGCGCGCATGGCACCGGGCACCCTCTTTCTGCTGCCCTGGTACGTGATGTTCCGCGAGGCCGGGATGATCGGCAGCTATTGGGCGCTGATCCTCACTCACGCGGCCATCACCATGCCCATCGTGATCTGGGTGCTGCTGCCCTTCTTCGACAACATTCCGCGCAGTGTGCTGGAGAGCGCGCAAGTCGACGGTTGCAGCGTGCCACGCATTCTGTGGCGCATCGCGCTGCCGCTCGTGATGCCGGGCGTGGTCGTGTCGTCGATCCTGTCGTTCGTGTTCTCGTGGAACTACTTCCTGTTCGCGCTCGTGCTGTCAAACGGTGACACCAAGACACTCATCGCGGCGTCCTTCAATTTCATTGGCGAAGGCGCGTCGAACTGGGGCGCGCTGATGGCGGCTGCTTCCCTCATCGCGCTTCCGCCGCTGATTCTCGCTTTCATCGTCCAGCGCAGGCTCGTGTCGGGCCTGTCCATGGGCGCGGTCAAAGGCTAGGAGACCTCTCATGCAAGCTGCAATTTTTCATGGCGACAGGAACATCACCATCGGCGAGGCGCCCATGCCGGTGCCTGCCGCCGGCGAGGTGCTGCTGCGCGTGCGCCGCACTGCGCTGTGCGGCTCGGACACCAAGCTATGGTTCAACGGCGCGACCATCACGCCGGGGCACGAGATCTTCGGAGTGGTGCAGCAGCCGGGCCATGCGCTCGACGGCAAGCGCTGCCTGGTCTACATCCCGGTGCACTGCGGCCATTGCGAATCGTGTCGTGCGGGCGATACACAGATGTGCCTCAACGAATCGGTGCTTGTAGGCTGGAACCGCCCCGGCGGCTATGCCGAATACCTGAGCGTGCCCGAGCAGTGCCTGCTGCGCGTGCCCGACGACATCGAGGACGAACTCGCCCCCCTGCTGCTCGACACCATCGGCACGGCCGCGCACGGCATCCGGTTCGTGAAGCCGCTGGTGCCGCCGGAGACGACGGGGCCGGTGCTGGTGACGGGAGCGGGTCCGGTGGGTATCGGAGCGCTCATCGCGTTGCAGAACATGGGCTACACCGAGGTGTATGTGTCGGATCTGAAGGAAGAGCGGCTGCAGCTGGCCGAATCATTCGGGGCCAGGCGCCATCCGGTGGGCGACAGCAGCAAGCGCTTCAAGCTCATCGTGGAATGCAGCGGCGCGCATGCGGCCCGCAGCCTGGGTATGGAGATCGTGCTGCCGCGCGGCGTGCTCATTCTCATCGGAGAGAGCGACAAGCCTTGGCCGGTGCAGGAGAACAAGGCCATCCGCCGCAAGGACTTCTACATGGTGCGCACCTTCTATTTCCCCAAGAGCGATTTCGCTCTCAACGTCGAGTTGCTGCGCGGCGAGAAGAAACGCTATCGCAAGCTGGTCGACGCACAGTTCGGCATCGACCAACTGCCCGAGATGTTCGGCCGGTTCGTGGCGGGCGAGCTCGTCAAGCCGCTGCTGGCTTTTGACCGCGCAGGAAAGTAAACGCATGGCGTCCATCCGTCTGAAAGGCCTGGTCAAGCGCTTCGGCGAAGTGACCGTGGTCCCTTCGCTCGACCTGGAGATCCGCGACGAAGAATTTGTAGTCTTCGTCGGCCCCTCGGGCTGCGGCAAGTCGACCTTGCTGCGCATCATCGCGGGGCTGGAGCCCATTGATGAGGGCGACCTCTACATTGGCGACACGCGCGTGAACGACGTGGCTCCAGCACGGCGAGACATCGCGATGGTGTTCCAGGACTACGCGCTCTATCCGCACATGACGGTGCGCGACAACATGGGCTTCGGCTTGGAGATGCGCAACACGCCCAAGGACGAAATCACGCGCCGTGTCGACCGCGCTGCAGCGATGCTGCGCATCGAGCCCTATCTCGACCGAAAGCCCAAGGCCCTGTCGGGCGGCCAGCGCCAGCGGGTGGCCATGGGGCGCGCGATGGTGCGCAACCCGAAGGTCTTCCTGTTCGACGAACCGTTGTCCAACCTCGATGCCAAACTGCGCGCCGAGGTGCGCACCGAGATCAAGGCGCTGTCGCAGCAGCTGAAGACCACCATGATCTTCGTCACGCACGATCAGGTCGAGGCGATGACCATGGCCGACCGCATCGTGGTGCTGAAAGCCGGCGTCGTCCAGCAGTTCGGCACGCCCGAAGAGGTCTACAAGTCACCGGCCAACCAGTTCGTTGCAGGCTTCATTGGTTCGCCGGCGATGAACTTCTTCAACCTGCAAGCCGAGGGCACGCACGTGCGCATGGACGACGGCACGGTGTTCTCGATGCCGCCGCGTTGTGCCGGCGTTGCCGGGCCCGCGGTGCTGGGTGTACGGCCGGAGCACATTCAAGTCTTGCCTGCGGACGCGCCAGGGCTGCGCGTTCAGGTCAGCGTGGTCGAGCCGTTGGGTTCGGACACGTTGGTCTATTTCGATCGCGCCGGTACGCGGCATGTGGCCCGCGTCGCACCCGAGTTGCAGGTGCGGCCCAAGGAAACGATCACGCTGGCGTTCGATATGGAAAAGTGCCATCTGTTCGATGCGCAACACGGCGCTGTGCTGCATGGTTGAGGTACATCAAATGCAGCGCAGAGCTCATGCAAGTTCGCCGGAAAACTGAAATGAACCCGCAACGCCCCGCCCCCCGCGTGATCTGCCTGGGCCTTTCAGCGCTGGACATCACGTGGCAAGTACAAGCCCTGCCCGAAGGCGGCGGCAAGACACGCGCCGATGATGTGAGAGAAGGCGGCGGCGGCATGGCCGCCAACGCAGCAGCCGCCGCCGCGAAGTTGGGCGCGCAAGTCCAGTTCTGGGGCCGCGCAGGAGAAGACAGCGCCGGCCACGAGATGAAGTCGCAACTTGCAACGCTCGGCGTCGACGTCTCGCACTTCAAGCTGTTCGCAGGCGCACGCTCCTCCCTGTCGGGCATCGTGGTCGACAAGCGCGGCGAACGCATGATCGTGAACTTCCGCGGCGCGGATCTGCCCATCGACCCGGCATGGCTGCCACTCGAAGCGCTGGGCCGAACCGACGCTGTTCTTGCCGACCCGCGCTGGCCCGAAGGCGCACTGGCATTGTTCAGCGCCGCACGCGAACGCGCCCTGCCGACCGTGCTCGACGGTGACGTGGCCGATGCCGCCATCTTCGACCTGCTGCTGCCCCACACCGACTACGCCGTTTTCTCCGAACCCGGCCTCGCGGGCTACGCCACCGATGCAGGCAACGTCGATGAACAACTGGCGTTCGCACTCTCGCGCGGTTGCAAGCTCGCGGCCGTGACGCTCGGCGAACGCGGCGTCCGCTGGGCCGATGCCGCGGGGCAACACGCCCTGGCGGCATTCGAAGTGAATGCCATCGACACCACCGGTGCCGGCGACGTCTTCCACGGCGCCTTGGCCTTTGCCCTCGGTGCGCAGTGGCCCGTGCGCCGCGCGTTCCAGTTTTCCGCCGCAGTGGCGGCGATCAAGTGCACACGGCCCGGCGGACGCGCCGGCGTGCCCGACTTCGCCACTGCGATGTCCCTCGTCGAATCCATCCAGGAGTAACTCACCATGACCACGCCCGCCCTCCACCTCGGCAAGAAATGGGGCATGCGCCGCATGGCCACGCCCGAAGGTCACTTCACCATGGTCGCGCTCGACCAGCGCCCGCCCATCGCGCAACTCATCGGCGCCAAGCGGGGCGTTGCGCCGGCGGACGTCAAGTTCAGCGACATGGTGAATGTCAAACGCGCGCTGGTCGACGCACTCGGTGCGCACGCCAGCGCCATGCTGTTCGACCCCAACTACGCCTTTCCGGCCGCGCTGCAGAAACTGCCCGCACACACCGGGCTGGTCGTGACACTCGAAGACCACCGTTTCCGGGACACTCCCGGCGGCCGGCTCTCGCACTCGATCAACGACTGGAGCGTCGAGAAGATCAAGCGCGCCGGCGGCGACGGCGTGAAGGTGCTCGCGTGGTACCGGCCGGACGCAGAGCCCGACGTCATCGCGCACCAGAAAGACTATGTGCGAAAGATCGGCGACGAGTGCCGCCAGTGGGACATTCCGCTGGTGCTGGAGCTGCTGGTGTACCCCTTCCCCAAGAGCGAGCGCCACACGGTCGACTACGTCGAGTCGCCCGAAAAGATGCCCGAGCTGGTCATCGAAAGCGTGCGCGAATTCGCCAAACCCGAATACGGCGTCGACCTGTTCAAGCTTGAAAGCCCGCTCCCCGGCGCCACGCTGCCAGCGCGCGACGGTGGCGCGGCGCACCTCGCCGCGCAGGCCTGGTTCGACCAGATTGGCGCGATCTGCAAGGGCGCGAACATTCCGTGGGTGATGCTGTCCGCGGGCGTGACCTCGCCGCAGTTCGTGCGTGTGATGGAGTACGCCTATGCGGCCGGCGCGCACGGCTTTCTGGCGGGCCGTGCCGTTTGGTGGGCCGCGCTGCAGAACTTCCCCGATCTGGAGCGTTGCGCCGAGCAACTGCGCAAGGAAGGCAGCGCCACGCTCGCCGAACTCGAAGCGCTCACGCTGCGCGCGGGCAACGCCTGGCAGGCCGACTACAGCGCCTTCGATAGCATGAAGACCGAAGGCGAGTTCTGCGCCGCCTACGCCTGAGCACTATTGCGCCCACGCGGTCGCGATCAGCGTCGAACCTGCGGCGGCCAGCAGGCCGCCTACCAGCCACTTCAGCGTCTCAGGCTTCAACCGGTTCGGCAGCTTGTGGTGCAGCCGCGTGGCGCCATAGACCATGGGCAGCGCGCAGGCGGCCAACAATGCGGAGCGCAGCGAGAAATGCCCCATCGCCAGCACGATCACCAGCCGCACCAGCGAGTTCAAAGCGAACATCAATAGCAAAGCGCGGCGCACCAGTTCGCGGTCCAGGGGCTGGCGGTACATGTGGAACACGATGGGCGGCCCCGAGCTCGCGAACAGGCCGCCCAGCAAGCCCGAGAGAGCGCCTATGAGCCCGAAGCTCCACGGGCGCGACACCCGTGCCAGCGGCTTGCCCTGCAAGATCAGCAGCGCCGCGCAACCGAGAATCGAAAGCCCCAGCAAGCCGCGCAACCACGACACAGCGCTCCCGCTGAGCCACGCGAGGAGCGCCAGTCCCGCCATCACGCCCAAGGTGCTGCCCTTGAGAGCGGGCAGCATCAAGCGCCAGGGCACCACGCCGGGCCGAGCACGAAAATAGGTCCACGCGTTGACCAGGCTCAGCACCATGGCTGCGTTGGCCGCATCGCTGACGGTGGCGACATGAAACACCGACACCAGCCCCAGCAGGACCAGGCTGAAGGCGAAGCCCGTGAGGTTCTGCGTATAGGTGGCCAGCGCCACGCAAGCCATGAAGACCAGTACCGGGCCCGCCTGTGAATACAGCGCCTGCACGACCTCTGCGTTGGATATCAATACACGCTGCTGTCGAAGCCGCGCGCCAGGCTGGGCTGAATGGCCTGGATGAAGGCCGTGGCCTGCTGCATCAGCATGCCCATGTCCGAGGCCACGGCCACGAACGAATAGCCCATGGCCACGAAGCTCGACACCACCGCAGGCGTCGGCCCCACGATGCCGCACGGCATGCCGATCTTGCGGCAGCGCGCAGCAACGTCGGCGATCACGGCCTGCACCTCGGGATGCAGGATGTTGCCGATGTGGCCCATGTTCGCCGACAGGTCCCCGGGACCGAGGAACAGCGCATCGACGCCCTTCACGGCCGCAATGTCCTCGAGCGCGGCCACGGCGCGCGGGGTTTCGAGCTGGACCACGGTGAACACCGAGTCGTTGGCGCGCGCGTTGTAGTTTTTCGCGGTGCCATAGCCGCTTGCGCGATGCATGGCCGCATAGCCGCGAATGCCCTCGGGCGGGTATTTCGCATACGACACGGCGCGGCGCGCTTCTTCCGCGCTCTCCACGAAGGGCACCATCACCGTCTGCGCGCCGAGGTCGAGTGCGCGCTTGAACAGCACCGGGTCGTTGGCCGCAAGGCGCACCACGGCGGCAGCAGTCGTGCCGGCCACTGCCTGCAGGATGTGCAGCGTGTCGCGCTCGTCGATGGGCACGTGCTCCTGGTCGACCAGCAGCCAGTCGAAGCCGGCGCGGCCCAGCGCTTCGGCGGTGCTGGCAATGCCCGACATGAGCCATGTACCCAGCATCGTGCCGGGTTGAGTGAGACGGTGGCGGAATGCGTTGTGAAGAGGGTCGTTCATGCGGAGCGTTCGGTTCAGTCGATCTTGATGTCGGCCTGCTTGACCACGGCGGCCATGGCGGGGGTGTCCTTGGCGATCAGCGCGCCCATCTCCTGTGGCGTGGACGACAGCACCTCGTAGCCCTGTGCCTCCAGGGGCTTGCGGAATTCGGGCGACTGCAGGATGGCGCGCAACTCCTTGTTCAGGCGCTCCACCACCGGCGCGGGCGTGCCGCTGCGCACGAGGATGCCGTTCCACACGATATTCACCACACCCGGGACGCCGGCCTCCGCGAAGGTGGGCACGTCGGGCATGACGGGCGAGCGCTTGGTGTCGGCCACCGCGAGCACGCGCACGCTGCCCGCCTTCTTGTACGAGACCACCGCCGGCAGGTTGTGGAACATCATCGGGATCTGCCCCGCGAGCACGTCGTTGAGCGCGGGCGGGCCGCCCTTGTAGGGCACGTGCGTGAGCTTCACGCCGGCCTTGTCCTGGAACTCCACGCCCGTGAGATGCATGGTGTTGCCATTGCCGGCCGAGCCGAAGACAAGGTCGCCGGGTTTCTTCTTCGCGGCCACGATCACATCGGCCACGCTTTTGTAAGGGGTGGCCGCGCCGACCACCAGCACATTGGGCATCTGGTGCGTGAGCGTGACGGGCTGCAGGTCCTTGAGCACGTCGTAACCCACCGACTTGTAGAGCGCGGGGTTCACCGTGAGGGTGCTGGTGGAGCCCAGCAGCATGGTGTAGCCGTCGGCCGGCTGAGTGCGCGCCACCCAGGCCGAGCCGATGTTGCCGTTGGCCCCTGCACGGTTGTCGATGACCACGGGCTGGCCCAGCCGCTGCGACAGCGCCTGCGCAAGCGGGCGCGCGATCTGGTCGGCCACGCCGCCTGCGGGGTACGGCACGAGCAGCGTCAGCGGATGGTCGGGAAAGGTGCCCTCGGCGTGAGCCGAGAGCGCCGATGCGAATGCGAGCGAGGCTGCGAGGGCCAAGCGAACTTTCATGTCTTGTGTCTCCGTCCAGTAATAGAGCGATGGCTCAGTCCGCAGCGTTTTTGCCGCGGATGATGTTACCGATAACATTTCGCTCGAATGTATAGTTCACCGCGCTCCCCGTCAATGCCTCGAACCCTCAAGAAACCCCTCCCCGCCCGCGCCTCGGAAGAGCCGCGCGTGCGCGCGCCGCGGCGCAAGCTGGTCACGCACACGATCCACGATGTAGCGGCTCTGGCCGGCGTGTCGTCGATCACTGTGTCGCGCTATTTCAATGCGCCCGACAAGGTGTCGCAGGCGGTCCGGGAGCGGCTGCGCGAGGTGATCGCGGCCACGGGCTATGTCCCCAGCCAGGTGGCAGGCCGGCTCGCCTCGGGCCAGGCGCGCGTGGTAGGCGCGGTGATGCAGAACACCGCGAGCACGACCTTTGCCGACCTTGTGCGCGGCATGACCGACGGTTTCGACACCGCGGGCCTGCAACTGCTGCTGGCCAACACGGACTACTCGCAGCAGCTCGAGGAACGTGCCGTTCGCGCCTTCGCGGGTTGGCACCCAAGCGCGCTCATCGTCACGCGCGACGACCACACACCCGACACCGAAGCGCTGCTGCGCGCAGTGCGTGCGCCGGTCGTCGAGACCTGGGGCGTCGTGCCGGGGCGGCCGTTTCATCAGGTCGGCTTTCCGCATGATCAGGTGGGGGTGGAGCTCGCGCGGCACTTCATCGAACAAGGCGCCAAACGCATCCGTTTCGCGATGCGGCCCGTGTCACAGGACTTTCGCGCGCAGCAACGCGCGATGGGATATGCGGCGGCGATGCGCGACGCCGGCCTGAAGATCGACATCGTCACGACCACCGAAGCAGCCGATGAATTCGAAGCGGGCGCGGAGGTGATGCGCCGCCTTCAGCAGGAACCTCGGCGAACGCGCGCGCAAGCCATCGTGTTCGCGAACGACAGCATGGCTGCCGGCGCAATTCTGCAGGCGCCTTCGCTGGGCCTCCAATTGCCCGGCGATTGCGCCGTTTCGGGCTTTGGCGATGCACCCATTGCGGCGCACCTGCACCCCGCCCTCACCACCATGCGTCCCGCGCCCTACGAGATCGGCATGAAAGCCGCGCGCCTGGTGCTCGAGTTGATGGCGCAAGGCCCGCAAAGGGAGCCCATACCGCGGCAACTGCACGTCGTGCCCTGCCGCCTTGTCGTGCGCGACAGTTCTCGCATCGTTCGCTGAGGATCGCCCAAGGCGGCGCTCGGCACCGCGCTCAGCTTCGTCTTGCATAGAATCTCGCGCTTCGGGAAAGAGCTCACACGATATGAACCCCAAGGCCGGCAAGGCGAGCATCAAGGATGTGGCCACGCTCGCGGGCGTGTCGCTCGGCAGCGTCTCGCGGGTGATCAACAACGTCGAGAACGTCAGCCCCGAGGTGCGCCAGTGCGTCGAGCGCGCAATGCGCGAGCTCGACTATCAGGTCAACCATGCGGCGAAGACGCTGCGCTCGCGCAGTTCGAGCACGGTGGGGTGCATGCTCACCGACGTCTCCAACCCGCTGTACGCCAGACTCTACGGCAGCTTCGAGGCCAAGCTGCGCAAGGCCGGCTACATGGTGCTGTTGGCCAACAGCCTGAACGATCCGCAACGTGAGCTCGAGATCCTCTCGATGTTCAAGAGCCGACGCATGGACGGTGCGCTCATCGCGCCGGGCAATGAACGCGATCCCGCGATTCTGGAGGCGGTCGAGAAGCTGGGCATGCCCGTGGTGATCCTCGACCGCGACATGGACGTCGAGCAGGACCAGCTGCTGTTCGACCATGGGCGCGGCATGAGGGAAGCAGTGCGGCACCTCGCGAGCCTTGGCCACCGCGACATCGGCCTGCTGGTCGCTGGCACGCAGAACCGACCGATGCGCCGGCGCATCGAGGGCTTCAAGGCAGGGCTCAAGGCGAACGGCCTGGAGACGCGGCCTGAGCACCTGGTGCGCCTTGCGACCTCGACCAGCCCGGCCTTCGAGGAGGTCACCCGGCTGCTCGAGGGCCGGGTGCGTCCGACGGCCCTCGTCACGCTTGGCACAAGCGTGCTCGCTGACGTGCTGAACGCCATCGCGGCGCAAGGCTTGCGCATTCCGCAGGACATCTCGCTCGTCACCATGGGCGACCCGGACTTCGCGCGCAGCCACCGCCCGCCTATCAGCAGCGTGACGATCAACCTCGATCTCGTTGTGGAAGACGGCGCAAGGATGCTGCTCGAGCGCATGCGCGAAATGACAGACGCGCCACCGCGACGCGTGATCGTGCCCACGCAGTTCGTGCTGCGCGGCTCGTGCGGGCCGGCCCCGGCCCAGCCATCGAAGCGCCGCAAAAGCATGCCGAACTGAGCGCGCCTTCGCGCTCTCCACTCGTTCTACTCGCCTCACGGTCGCGCGCGCGAGCGCCGATCATATCGGCCATACACCTCTTGATGAAACGTTTCACCCTAGGAGAAACACTGTTCCTTGTACTCAGATGCGGTCCTAAGCTGCGGGACGTCATTCATCCATTGCGCCCACTGATCGGCCGGGTGCCCTCGCCGTGAACACCATCTCATCCATTCCTTCCTCAACGACCCATTCCCAAGCGGCGAGCAGCAGCCTCGAAGGGCGTGTCGCCATCGTGACTGGCGCTGGCTCGCGCACCGCCGAGATTGGCAATGGCCGTGCCGCGGCCATCCTGCTCGCACGCCGTGGCGCTCGGGTGCTGCTGCTCGACATGCAGCTGGAGGCCGCCCGCGAGACCGAACGCATGATCTCGACCGGCGGTGGCATAGCCCTCGCCGCGGCATGCGACGTGTCGGACGCCGCGCAGTGCCGCCAGGCGGTGGCCACCGCGGTCGAGGCCTGGGGGCGCCTCGACATCCTCGTCAACAACGTCGGCATCGGCGGGCCGGCCGGCACCGCGGTCGACCTCGACGTCGAGGAGTGGGACCGCGCATTGCGCGTCAACGTCACTTCAATGATGCTCATGGCCAAGTACGCCATCCCCGAGATGCGCAAGGTCGGCAGCGGCGCCATCGTCAACATCGCCTCGGTTGCCGGGCTGATCGGCGGCACACCGGCCCTGCTCTATCCGACCTCGAAGGGGGCGGTGGTCAACATGACCCGCGCCATGGCCGCACACCACGGCGTCGAGGGCATCCGCGTCAACTGTGTGGCGCCGGGCATGGTCTACACGCCGATGGTCGCAGGGCGCATGACCCCCGAGGTGCGCGAACAGCGCCGCAAGCGCTCATTGCTGCAGACAGAGGGCTCTGGGTGGGATGTAGGCCATGCCGTGGCCTACCTTGCGAGCGACGAGGCTCGCTGGGTGACGGGCGTGATCCTGCCGGTGGACGCTGGCACCACCGCGGGCAACGCGCCCTCGCCGGGCCTCAAGCCCGACCCGAAGCCCGAAGCAAAGGCCGCCTGAGCCATTTCGAAAGAACACGCCATGCCTCGCGTTCCCCTGCTTCCCGATCATCCCGAAGACCCCGCCGCGAAAGCCCTGTTCGATCAGGTACGCGCGGCGCGCGGGCCCGACTTCCACATGCCCCATCTGTACCGCGTGCTTGGCACTGCGCCGGAGATGTTTCGTGCCTGGCTTGATTTCGCTTGGCCGCTGCGCCTGAACGCCAAGACTTCGCGCCCCGTGCGTGAACTGCTGATTCTGCGTGGCGCACAGGTCGCCGGCACCGCCTACGAATGGGCGCACCATCTGCCGATGGCCATCGCCGCCGGCGTGAGCGATGCGCAGATCGATGCGCTCGCGAACTGGCGCGCCTCCGACCTCTTCGATGCCTGCGAGCGCGCCGTGCTTCAGCTCGCCGAGGAGGTCACTCGTGGCCCCTCGGCCTCCGAGGCCACGGTAGTGCAGCTCAAGGCTTGCGGCTTCGACGATGCGGCCGTCGTGGAGTTGGTGCTGACTGCGAGCTTCTACGTCTGCGTGAGTCGCTTCCTGCAGACGATGGACGTTGAACTCGAGCCGGGCTACGAGGAGTACCTCGCGCGCATGTGAGAGGGCCTGGTTTTCGCCTCAGGAGACAACGCGACAGTCAAGCCGCCCTTTTTTTTACTCAGGGAGACAGTGTCTAGGCCTATGGCCTGAAAGCGAAGGAGAGAAGACCAGTGAACATCACCTTTATCGGAACTCGTCGACAAATGGCGGTTCTCGCAATGGCCGCGACCGCAGGCGCTGCGCTCTTGACGAGTGCTGGCGCTGCGGCGCAAGAGTCGGGATTTCCGGATCGACCGCTCAAAATCATCTTGATGTTTCCGGCCGGCAACGGCTTGGATACCAGCACACGCAATTTTGCCGATGCGCTTTCCAGGGAAATCGGCCAGCCGGTGGTGGTGGACAACCGTCCCGGCGCCAACGGGGTGATTGCTTTCTCGGGCGTCAAAATGGCGCCGGCCGATGGCTATACCTTGCTGGTGGGGAGTTCCTCAGGAATGACCATCCCCGTCGCCTTCGGCAAAACATTGCCCTACGACCCGTTCAAGGACTTCAAGCCGATAGGAGGCATGCTGCGCGCGCCGGCCATCTTCACCGTGCCGCCCGACTCGAAAATCACCTCGATGCGTGCCTTGGCCGAGGTCGCGAAAACCAGGCCCAATCCGCTCACCATTGCCACCTACTCGGATGGCTACTACCTGACGTCGCAGCGGCTCGCCAACATGGCCGGCATCAAGCTGCAGAACGTGCCGTACAAGGGATATCCGGTCGCCCTGCCAGATCTTGCTGCCGGGCGTGTCGACATCGCCTATGGCGACGCCACGGCAACACAGGAGCTCATCAAGGCTGGCAAGATCCGCCCGCTCGCAGTGACCGGCACATCGCGGCATCCGAACTATCCCGACGTACCGACGGTGGCCGAAAGCGGCTTTCCCGAGTTCTCCTACTACAGCTGGGACATCTTTCTGGTCCGCAGCGAAACACCCGCTCCCGTCACCGAGAAGCTCAAGGCAGCGGTCCGTCGCGTGTTGAATGGTCACGAGTACCCGGCATCGCTCCGCGCGAACGGATCAGAACCGATGATGGATGACCTGCCCGCAATCCAGAAGATGTTGACCGACGAAGTGGCGCTCTACAAATCATTGATCGCGAGCACTGTCGGAGAAACCCGTTGAGGCGGCAAACGCCGCATGCGGGCGATCTGCCTCGAGCAGTGTGACCGGCCGGCGCCCGCAACGCGGGGCCGGGCATTCCTTCATTCCCTCCAACCACTTCACGAGACACATGGCCCGCATTCCCTACTTCGACCTCGCGCAGGCTCCCGAGTCGTACACGCGCCTCATCACTTCGCGCCCGCCGCTCAACCTCTACCGAATGCTCCCGCACGCGGGCAAGGCTGCGGAGGGCTTCCTCGCTCTCGGCGGTGCGATCCTGCGCGACAACAAGCTCGACTCCAGGCTGCGCGAGATTGCGATCCTCCGCGTGGGGATCCTGAGTGGCGCGACCTACGAGGTGCACCAGCACAAGCGAGTCGCCCGCCGCGTGGGACTCGCAGAAGACAAGATTGCAGCGCTCGAAAAAGATGCCAACACCGCCGCGCTGGACGAGACCGAGAAGATGGTGCTTGCCTACACCGATCAGGTGCTGCTGCATGTGAAGGCGCCCGACGCGATGTTCGAGGCGCTGTGCCAGCGGCTTTCGCCGGGCATCGTCGCGGAGCTCACGCTGGTCATCGGCTTTTACATGCTGGTCAGCCGATTTCTCGAGAACTTCGAGGTCGACATCGAACCACCCGGCACGATCGAGTGAACCGCACCGCCCGCCGGGCATCCACCCTTTGCTCTTTCCGACAACAACAGCTCCCAGAACCATGAACCTCGCTCCCCAGGAACTCGCACCCGCCCTTCAGATGCACGAAGAAGCGCTGGGCCGGGCGCCCGGCCGCGGCCGGCTGCAGGGCCGTCGCGTGCTTGTGATCGGCGCCGGCCAGCGCGACATTCCCGAAGAAGACCCGCCGGTGGGCAACGGCCGTGCGATCTCGCTGCTGTTCGCACGCGAAGGCGCGAGTGTGGCCTGCGTGGACATGTCGCAGCCCGCGGTGGACCGGACCTGCGAACTGGTCGAACGCGAAGGCGGCAGGGCCTTCGCCGAAGTGGCCGATGTGCGCGATGCCGCCGCGATCGCCCCGCTGGTGCGGCGCTGCACCGAGCGCCTGGGCGGACTCGACGGGATGGTGCTCAACGTCGGCATCTCTCGCGCGCTGCCGCTCGCCAACCAATCTGCTGCTACATGGGACGAGGAGTACGCGGTCAACGTGCGCAGTCACATGCTGTTCAGTCAAGCGGCGCTGGAGGTGATGTCGCCGGGCTCGTCCATCGTCCTGATGTCCTCGCTGGCAGCGGTGCGCAACACCGGGCGCAATCCGGCCTACGAGTCATCGAAGGCAGCGCAGGTGGCGCTCGCGCGCTCCATCGCGGTAGCTGGCGAGCCCAAGGGCATCCGCTGCAACGCAGTGCTGCCGGGCCTCATGGATACCCCCATGGGCCGCGACGCCTCACGGCGCCGGCCGAGCCGCGCGGCGGCCGTGCCTTTCGGCCGCCAGGGCACCGGCTGGGAAGTGGCATACAGCTGTCTGTTCCTGATCTCTCATGAATCGAGCTACGTCAACGCGCACGCGCTGATGGTCGATGGCGGGCTGGGCGTGGGCGTGGCTCGCACGTAAGCCGCCCGACGCCTGCGCCACAGACGATGAGGGCCTTCGTCACGCTGGCACCAAGCCGCTGGGACCCACGCGTCAATCAAGATCGAGTGGGCGCGACTCTTTCGGTGCAATCTCTGCCTGAGCGACGACTCGGCGCCAACGGTCCAGATCCTCCTTCATCCTTTGTGCAAGCGCGTTGGCACTCCCGGGTTCGGGGCGCGCGCCGTGGCTTTCGAAGCGTTCGACGACCTCTGGATCGACAAGCACATCGTTCAGCGCCTTGTTGAGGCGATCGATGGCTGCGGCCGGTGTACCGGCTGGCGCGAACAGTCCATACCATTGCACGACATCGACCCCCGCTACGCCCATCTCTGCGAGTGTCGGCACCGAAGGAAGCGCCTTCAGACGCTTCGGTCCTGCCACTGCCAACGCGCGCAGCTGGCCCGCACGGATGAACGGATATGCGGTGAACAAGCTGGGGAACATGATCTGCGTTCGAGCCATGACTGTGTCAGCAATCGCAGGCGCCGCTCCCTCGTATGTTTCACTGTCCATGCTCGTCCCGGTGCTGAGCTGAAACAGTTCGGCGGCAAAGTGCGGCGGCGTCCCTTCGCCGGCGGATGCGTAGCTGAAACAGCGCGGTGCGCCCTTGAGCCTGGCGACGATCGCGTGCAGGTCGGCAGCATCCAGATCAGGATGAGTGACCATCAAGGTCGGCGAAGAACCGATCAGCCCGACCGGCTCGAAATCGCTGACCGGGTCGTAGCCCAAGCTTTGCAGGGCCGGGTTCATCGCGTGCGTACCGACGTAGCCAAACATCAGCGTATGTCCGTCGGGCGCAGAGCGCACCACGTATTCGCTGGCGATGGCGCCATTCGCCCCGGCCCGGTTGTCAACCAGCACCTGCTGGCCGAGCAGCGGGGCCAGCTTGGCCGCGATGATGCGAGCCATGGTGTCGTTGCCCCCACCAGCGCGGGTCGGCACGATGATGGTCAGAGCCTTGTGCGGGAAGTCGCACGACTCCGCGTCTCGTGCTTCAGGACGGGAGAACACATAGTCGGGTAGATGCAGTTCGCCTTGCATGATCTTTCGCGCCGTGCGGACCAGGGCCGCGCGTTCCACGCGCGCGGCACCGCCGCTGCCCCTCAACTCGACTTCGACGTCGATCTGTCCCGCAGGATGCAATACGACCAGCTTGTGGAGCCCCGGTTCGCGCGCTGGCCCGCTCGCGACTGTCCCCGGCAGCGCAAACGCGCTCGCCACTCCGATCGCTCCGGTCACGGCATGTGATGAATGGCATTTGCGCGGAGTGAAGTAGCGCGAGGTGATGCTGTCTTTCAATTCGCCAGCGCTCACCAGGACCGGCTTTGGAATGACGCTGTTGGATACGTCGCCCAGACCCATCCTGCGCCCGGCCTCCAGCCGAAGGGTCTCCAGGCGCTCGAGCAGGGTCGCGTCCGCATCGAGCGCCGCAGGCTTCTCGCGCCCGGTGAGACCGAGATCGCCGGCGCGCACGATCATCAGCGGCATGGCGGCATCGATGCACGTCACCTCCATACCGCCGATCGTGTCGATGCGCCGGCCGGTCGGGAAGACCTGCCCCGTGACCGCCCCCCACGCGTCGAGAAAGTTGAGCAGGATCGGCGCCGACGTGCCGGCCACCCCATCGATGCGCGCGTCGCCTTCGTAAGTGACGCGGCCGCCGGGCGTTCGCACCGTCACGTCGATGCGCGATCTGGTGTTGACGTTGTAGACCCGAACGCTGGTGGTGCCGTTCGTCGCAGGAATCAACCCCTGTTCGATCGCGAAAGGCGCGACGCCAGATAGCATGTTCCCGCAATTCGGCCGGGTGTCGATGGAACGATGGCCGACGCCTACCTGCGCGAACAAATAGTCGATGTCGCAGCCCGGCTGAGACGAACGCGACACGATGGCGACCTTGCTGTTGAGCGTGCTGCCGCCGCCCACGCCGTCGAGCTGCAACGGGTCCGACGCGCCGATGGCGCCGATCAGCGCCTGATCACGGGCCTCGTCGCCGTCCGGCAGCCATTCGCGCAGGAAGAATGGACCCCGTGAAGTACCGGCGCGCATCAGCACGCAAGGGATAGACCTGTTCATCTCAATCTGCGGTGATCTTGGCGGCCTGAACCACCTTCTTCCACTTGATCTGCTCCTGCGCGACGTAGGTGCGCATCTGGTCGGTCGTCATGGTCGAGACTTCGGCACCGTGGTCCTCCAGGCGCTTGACCACGCTCTTGTCGGCAAGTGCTTCATTGAGCACCTTGTTGAGCTGCTCGATCACCGCCTTCGGCGTCTTGGCCGGCGCGAAGATGCCGTACCACTGAGAGACGTCGACGTCCGCGATGCCCTGCTCCTGCAGGGTTGGCAGGTCGGGCATGAGCGCCGAGCGCCTGGGCCCTGCCACGCCCACAGCCCTCAACTTGCCGGCCTTGACATAGGGCATCGCCGTAAAGAGGCTTGGAAACATGATTTGCGTCTGGCCACCCATGGTGTCGGTAATCGCCGGCGCGGATCCCTTGTAGGGCACGTGCAGCATGCTGGTGCCGGTCGAAAGCTTGAACATCTCGGCCGCAAAGTGCGGCGCGGTGCCATTGCCCGCGGATGCGTAGCTGGTCTTGTCCGGCGCAGCCTTCAGCATCGCCACGACTTCCTTCGCATTGCCTGCCTTGACAGTTGGATTGAGCACCATCACCGTGGCCGACGACCCGACCATGCCGACGGGTTCGAAGTCCTTGGAAGGGTCGTAGCGCAGCTTTTGCAGCGCCGGGTTCATTGCATGCGTGGCGATATAGCCCAGCATGAGTGTGTAGCCGTCAGGCGCCGCACGCATCACATATTCACTGGCGATCGCACCGTTGGCGCCAGCTTTGTTGTCGACGATGACGGGCTGCTTGAGGATCGCGGACATGGCTTGCCCGATGACGCGTGCCATGGCGTCGTTGGCGCCCCCTGGCGCAGTCGGGACGATGAGCGTGAGCGACTTTTCAGGAAAGGCCGCTGCCGCGCTGCCACAAGCCAAGGATGCCGCCAACGCAACCGCGGCAATCCCGCGAATCTTCTGGGTGTTCAATTTGTCTGCTCCGGTGGACCTGGATCGAATGGTCCGCTCTTCGCAGGCTTCTGTGAATTGCATGTTGATGATCGATTGATGCAAACTGTGGATCAGTGATGTTGCTCAGGAGCTTTCCGTCATGCCCATCAACTTCAATCTCAACGACCTGCAAGCATTCCGGGCCGTGGCCGAGCTCAACAGCTTTCGCAAGGCTGCCGAGGCGCTGCATGTATCGCAGCCGGCCTTCAGTCGACGCATCGAAAAGCTCGAGGAGGCGCTGGGCGTGCGACTGCTCGATCGCACCACCCGGCGCGTGAGCCTGACCTCAGTGGGGCGCGACTTCGATCGAAAAGTCCAGCAACTCCTGGACGACCTTGACCACACGCTCCTGGGCATCCGCGGCGTGGCGGCCACCCGAATGGGCGAGGTGACGATCGCCTGCGTGCCTTCGACCGTCTATTACTTCCTGTCGCAGGTGATTTCGCGCTACCACGAGCGATACCCCAAGATCCGGGTGAGGGTCTTCGATGCGAGCGCCAACGAAGTGCTCTCGGCCGTTTCGCGGGGCGAGGCCGACTTCGGGCTGAACTTCGTCGGCGGCGAGGAGCCGGACATCGAGTTCAAGCCCTTGCTGGAAGAGCGTTTCGTAGCCGCTTGCAGGCGCGACCATCCGCTTGCCGGAAAGCGCCGTGTGAGCTGGACCGAACTGGCGCAATACGACTACATCTCGGTGAGCAAGGCGTCGGGCAACCGGCTGCTGCTGGATCAGGCCCTTTCCGGGCTGCCTGGCCGTCCGCAGAGCATCTACGAGACTCAGCACGTCACGACGATGCTCGGCCTTGTGGAAGCGGGACTCGGCGTGGCTGCGGTGCCCTCGATCGCGATGCCGGACGCGGACCACCCGTTGCTGGTGAGCATTCCGCTTCATGACCCGGTGATCACCCGCAAGATCGGCCTCATCCGGCGCAAAGGCCGGACTTTGTCGCCGGCAGCGCAGCAACTCTATGCCTTCTTCTCCGGGATGAAAGCAAAGCGCGGCAAGCCGGAAGGCCGCCGCGCGGTGAGTTGACGATCAGGAACGGGCCGTGCCCAGGGCTCGGACGGATGTCAGTGCGCAGCGCCGGTGTTCCCGAGCGGCACTGGCAAGTCCACGGAGCCCCCTTCGAGTTCGTGCTCGGTATCGCCGTAGTTGGCGGCCAATTCGCGCCTTAGCACCTCCCTGTCGCAGGCGTTCTCCCAGATCGAAACCACGACGCAGCACACGGCGTTGCTGATGGTGCTGGTGAGTGCGCGCGCCTCGGACATGAAGCGATCGATGCCCACGATCAGCGCCACCCCGGCAACCGGCAGTTCGGGCATGACGGTGAGCGTGGCCACCAGCGCGACGAAGCCGCTGCCGGTCACGCCTGCCGCGCCCTTGGAGGTCAGCAGCATGATCCCCAGCATCGATGCGATCTGGCCCCATGACAGATGGATATCGCAGGCTTGGGCGATGAACATCGACGCCAGCGTGAGATAGATGGCCGTTCCGTCGAGATTGAACGAATAGCCTGTCGGCAGCACCAGCCCGACCACGCCCTTCTTGCAACCCAGCCGTTCAAGCTTGAGCAGGAGACGGGGGAGCACCGGTTCACTCGAGGAGGTGCCGAGCACGACCAGCAGTTCTTCCTTGATGTAGCGCATCAGCTGCCACAGTCTGAAACCGTGCAGACGCGACAGTACCCCCAGCACCACAACGACGAAGAAGATGCAGGCCACATAGAAAGTGCCGATCAGCAACCCGAGCGAACCGATCGACTTGATGCCGTAGCGGCCGACGGTGAAGGCCATCGCCCCAAAAGCGCCGAACGGTGCCAGTCGCATGATGATGCCGAACGCCGCGAAAAGCATGTGCGAGAAGCCGTCGATGCCTTCGAGCACCGGCTTGGCTGCCGTTCCGATGCGGGTCAGGCCGAAGCCGCACAACACGGCCAGCAACAGCACCGGCAATACCTCGCCGTCGGCGAACGCACCGAAGAAGGCATTGGGGATGATGTGAAGCACGAAGTCGGTAAAGCCATGGATGTGAATTTCATTCGCGAACCGTGTCGCCACCGAGGCATCCAGGTTCTTTGGATCGATGTGCATGCCGGCGCCTGGTTGCATGACCAAGACGGTGACGAGACCGGTGATCAACGCGAGGATCGTCAGGGCATAGAACAGACCCATGGCCTTCAGAAGCGTCTTGCCGATTTCCTTTGAATCACCCAGCGAGGTGATGCCGGTGACGATCGTGCAGAACACCACCGGCGCAATCATCATCTTCACCAGCTTGACGAAACCGTCGCCGATCGGCTTGAGGCTGGCGCCGAAATCCGGCCAATAGTGGCCTACGGTGATGCCGAGGATCAGGCCGATCAGGACCTGCACATAGAGAAGCTTCAAGAGTTTTCGGGTGTTCACGACGTTGTCTCCGGTTTGAAAGGCGCACGAATGCATACCGGTCTGCGCCGGCTGGATTGAAGCGGCGGACTGAACGGTCTCAGCGCCGCGCGCTGAGCACGCGATCGACCATGACACCGGCTTGGCCGAGGTTGTTGGCCGGGTCACACATTGCATTGAGTTGGGCACGCGAGACGTGCTTGCGGATCTCCGGGTGGTCGACCAGGATCTCGATCAGCGGACGGTTGTCGGCGAGTGCCTGGCGGCACAAGTCGTACACCAGATCGTGGGCATATTCACGGCCGATGTACGGGCCAAGCCCCATCATCACGGCTTCTGACATCACGAGACCGTTTGTCATGTCGATATTGGCGCGCATGCGAGTCGTGTCGACCTCAAGCCCCTTCAGGACGAACTTGGTCTGTTTCAATGCCCCTGAAATCAGGCAGAAGATCTCGGGAAGCGACACCCACTCGATTTCCCATGGCCCGGTCGAGCGTTCGTGGTCCGCCACCATTGCATCCATCAGCGCCGCCGCATGCTGGCGCGCAACAGAAATGTTGGCGTGAATATAGAGGCAGGAGATGGGGTTGCGCTTCTGCGGCATGGTCGACGACGAGCCGCGGCCCGGCGCGAACGGCTCGAAGACTTCGGCCACTTCGGTCTGCATCATCAGCTTGACGTCCATGGCGATCTTGCCAAGCGAGCCGCCGACCAGGCCGAGGAAGGCCCCCACTTCCGCGATGGTGTCGCGCACCGTGTGCCACGAGATCAAGGGCTGCGCCAGGCCCAACTCCTTCATCAGCGCAGTCTGGGTTTCCATGGCGCCCTTCTCCAGCGAGGACAAGGTTCCCGATGCACCCCCGAATTCGCCCATCAGGACGCGAGGCTTGAGTTGCCGTAGGCGTTCACGATGACGATCGACACCGGCCAGGATGCTGGCCATCTTGTAGCCGAAGGTGATCGGCGTCGCCTGCTGGAGATTGGAGCGGCCGATGACAGGCGTGTCGCGGTACCTCTTCGCCAGCGCGGCAAGTGCTTCCCCGATCTCATCAAGATCTGCTTCGACGAGTGCGAGCCCTTCGCGCATCTGCAGCACGGCGGCCGTGTCGGTGATGTCCTGTGTGGTGGCGCCCCAATGGCAATACTCGCCGAGCTTGTCCCGGCAGTTCGCATTGATCTGGTTGACCACGGCAATGATGGGATAGCCGATCTGCTCGGTCTTGGCCTTCAGCTTGGGCCAGTCGATCTGCGACAGGTTGCAATTGCGGACGATCTCGTCGGCTGCTTCCTTGGGAATGATGCCGAGCTCGCCCTGGACCTTCGCGAGAGCCCGCTCGATGTCGAGGTACTTCGCGGTGCGGTTCTCGTCGGACCACACGTCGCGCATGCGTGCGTCGCTGAACATGTCGCCAAAGATGCGCGAATCGATGATGGTGGAGGCCATGCTGTTGTCTCTTTCTGATGTGGATGTTGTTGATCAGGTCTGTCAGTCGCGGGCCAGCGCGAGCGTGCGTTGCGCTTGAAGGACGACGGGCCGGTCGACCATGCGTCCGTCAAGCCGCGCAACGCCGGGAGATGCGGCATCGGCGACCAGCACCCGCCGGGCCCAGTCCAGCGCCTCCGCGCTCGGACGCAGCCCCGCGTGGACCGGCAGAACCTGGCGTGGGTGAATGCACAGCTTGGCACCGAAGCCAAACCGTCGCGCCTCGGCAAGGTCGGACAGCAGCCGCCGCTCGTCGTCGAGCTGGGGGGTGACGCCTGCTACCGGCGCAGGCAGGCCAGCCAAGCGCGACGCCACCGCAATGCGGCTCGCCGCATAGGAAAGCCCTGCGCTATCCGTCGAGATGTCAATGTCAAGGTCCAAGGCGAAATCAAGCGTGCCGAACACGAGGCGCCGCGTACCGGCGGCCGCGATGCGGTTCACTTCGGAGACGCCGCGCGCGCTTTCGATGAGGGCGAGGACAGCGGAACCGGGCAGCGCAGCCTGGATTTCACCAATCTGCGCAGCGGTCTCGGCCTTGGGAAGGAGCACGCTGGTTCCAGGGATGACGCGCAGAGCCTCGAGGTCGGCAGCGAACCAGCGAGAGCCAGCGTCGTTGATGCGCACCACGATGCGCGAGCGCTCTGCCGGCTTTGCTGCTTGCAGCCACGCCGCGATGACGCCGCGCGCCTGGGCCTTCTCGTCAAAGGCCACAGCGTCCTCGAGGTCGAACACGATCGTGTCGGCGCCGCTGGCCAGCGCTTTGTCGAAACGTTCCGGCCTGGTCCCAGGCACGAAGAGATAGGTGCGAGCGGCAGGTTGCAATTCGGCGGACATCACAGCGACCTCAGACGGCTTTGGATGTGTGCAGCCCGACGATCTCGGACGCGCTGTAGCCGAGCTCGGCCAGGATTGCGTCCGTGTGCTCGCCGAGTGCAGGCACCGGGTCCATGCGGGGCCCTGTGTCCCAGGTGCCGGGTGGCAGCATGGCCGGTACCGGTCCCATTGCAGTGCCCACCTGGGTCCAGCGCCCCCGTGCCTCGAGCTGCGGATGGGCCCAGACTTCCTTCATGGTGTTGACCTGCGCATTGGCAATCTGTGCAAGTTCGAGCCGCTCGACCACCTGCCTGCCGCTCAGCGGCTCGAAAGCGTCCACGATGATCTGGCGCAGTGCCACGCGCTCTGCCACTCGCTTGAAATTCGCCGTGAAGCGCGGGTCACTTGCGAGTCCGGGTTGCTCCAGCACCTTGTCGCAGAAGCTGACCCATTCACGCTCGTTCTGCAGGCCCAGCATCACGGTGGTGCCGTCACCGGCCGGGAACGGGCCGTACGGATAGATCGTCGCGTGGCTCGCGCCGGTGCGCGGCGGCGGCTCCGCACCGTCGAAGGCGTAGTAAAGCGGATAGCTGGTCCACTCCGCCAGCGACTCCAGCATCGAGATGTCAATGCGCTGGCCCTTGCCAGTCTGGCCGCGCTGCAACAACGCCGCGAGGATGCTGCTGTAGGCATACATGCCCGCAGCGATGTCTGCGATCGAGGGGCCGGCTTTGCAAGGCTCCTCAGGCGTACCGGTGACGGAGACGAAACCGGCCTCGCTCTGGATCAACAGGTCATAGGCTTTCTTGTCGCGGTACGGGCCTGGGTTTTGCGGGTCGTCGCCGTAGCCGGAGATGTCGCACACGATCAATCTTGGCTTGGCGCTGGAGAGCTTGCGGTAGCCAAGTCCGAGGCGTGCTGCAGCACCTGGCGCCAGGTTCTGCACAACCACATCGGCCTTTTCCATGATCAGCCGTTCGAGCACCTCTCCCGCATCAGGGTGCTTCACGTCCAGCGTGAGGCTTTCCTTGGAGCGATTGGTCCAGACAAAATGGGACGCCAGGCCGCGAACGCGTTCGTCGTAGCCGCGGGCGAAGTCGCCGGATCCGGGGCGTTCGATCTTGATAACGCGGGCGCCAAGGTCCGCCAGTTGGCGCGTAGCGAAGGGAGCGGCAATCGCATGCTCCAGTGTGACAACGGTGATGCCTTTGAGTGGCTGCATGAGTCTGTCTCTCTTGACGACGTGGCGGGAGGGTTAGCGCAGCACTGCGGTGGCGTTCATCGTCAGCCAGCCTTCGTGGTCCGAGGCCCATAGACGAATCGTTTTGCCGTCGGCCTGGGGCTGGCCGCTGACTTGAAAAGCGTTCAGGTCGAAAGTCGGACGCACGGCCTTGAAGCGAAAGCTCTCCACGTCGGCATCCGGTAGCTCGCGGCGGAGAAGGTCCATCAGCAGGGTCGCGATCAGCGGACCGTGCACGATCAGGCCCGGATAGCCCTCGACCTGCGTCACATACTGCCGGTCGTAGTGAATTCGGTGGCCATTGAAGGTCAGCGCCGAGTAGCGGAACAGCAGCACATCGTCCGGCACGATCTCGCGGCGCCAGGCGGCATCGGCCGGTGCCGCCTGGGGTGGTGGCACGACATCGTTCGGAGCCTGTGCTTCGCGATAGACGATGTCGTGGAATTCCACGAGCGCCGGCTCGAGCGCCTCGTTGCAACGTACCTCGTGACGCACTTTCACGAACACGAGCTTGCCGGTGCGGCCTTCCTTCGTTGTGACGTCATCGATCGTCGAGGTGCGCACCACGCGGTCGCCCACTCGAATCGGGGAGCGGAACTCGAACTGACCGCCAGCCCACATGCGCCGAGGCAGAGGAACGGGCGGAAGGAACCCGCCGCGCCTGGCATGGCCATCGGCGCCGATATCGCTCTGGCGATGCATCGGCAGGAAATAGAGCCAATGCCAAAGTGGCGGAAGCGGAGTACCCGCAATGACTGGCGTCGAGAGATGGTCGAGAGTCGCTGTCAAGGCAATGACAGGCGTGGGGTAGATGCTGTCTTCGAACGTCTCTTTGCGTCCGATCCACGATCGCAGCTGGTCTCGCTGTGCGTCCACTGTTGTCTCCTTGTTGACTGCGCCAAACGGCAGCAGTTCTGGGGAGCAAGTGTGCGGCGCAGGTCAGATCAGCGGAATTGCATTGTTTGGACCTATTGATGCAATCAGCGCAATAAACCGGCGACGTCCTCGACCGTTGCCGAATGCGAGAGCGTGTAGAGACCGCTCAGTGCGCCTTCGGCCGCACCAGACGCCCGCAAGGCCGCTACACCGACATCGGCATGGACCAGCGACTCCACGACCAGCGCGTCGTAGCCAACGGCCACGAACACCCAGTCAGCCACGCGATCGGCGGAGTTGCGAATGCGCTGCTCGGTGGTTTCGGCAACGGGCGGCGTCTGATGCCGCAATAGATGGGCGCCCACGATTCCCGGCTTCTGGACCAGAACGGCAGAGAGTGTCCTAAAGAATGTGCGCAGGTCGTCAGCGCGGCCCTCCAGTGGCGAGACACGCAATGTCAACGCGTGCCGTGCGGCGCTGGCGCCCGATGACTCGAGCACGTGGCACTGGCTGCGCACCATGTTCCTGTGGTGCGGCATCATCCGCGAGGACCACGGCGATGGCGTGTTCAGATGACTGACGTAGGCGGTCGATGAAAGGACCGCGTACGACGTGAGCTCATACATGACGAAGATGCCTTCGCCCCCGTCGGCACTCGTCCAACGCGATGCCCGCCGGAAGCCGGGCACGCCGAGCCGCTCGGGAAAATGTTCGTGGGAGTGCCAGTCTTCGAACTCGGACTTGATCTCGGGCGCCATGTCCCACCACATGGCCAGCGCTGCATTGCCCAGAAGCGACATGTGTTCTGCTCCGCTTATTGGCCGACTTCAACCGGCACGCCATCGCGACTGCTGGCCGCAATTGCGTCGAGCGTCATCGCGATGTCGATCGATTCGGCGGGCGTGGCGCCGGTCCACTGGCTCCAGCCGAAGCGCACGAGATCGTGAAACGACTCCGCTTCTGCCAGGAAGCCGGGGAGTGCCTGGGTTTCGATCACTTCGTGCGCCGCATCCCATCCGCTGCCTCGGCGCAAATTCACGAGCGGTGGAAACGTGGGCCCGGTATCGTTGAAGTAGGTGGTGCTGATCGAACCCGCGTCCCCGGCAATGAACGCATGCCGATGCCGGGCAGTGGTGAAGCTGCACGAGATCTGCGCGAGAAGACCGTCCGAATACTCGAGCGTTGCCATTGTGCTCACGTCTACACCGGTAGTGCCCCAGCGCGACAGCGCGGACACGCGCGAGGGCGCGGCACCTGCCACGGTGCGCACGAAGCTCACCGGATAAGAACCAGCGTCCATCAGCGCGCCACCCGCAAGATTCGGGTCCATGCGGATGTTGGCAGCGTCCGTCAAAGGAAATCCGAACGACGCCTCGATGAGCTGGATGCGGCCGATGGCGCCCGCCGCCACAAGTTCGCGAACCTTGAGCGTTTGCGGCTGAGCCCGATACGGATAGGCCTCCACAAGGTACACGCCGTTCTTCTCGGCGGCCGCGAACATGGCCCGGGCCTGCGCCGCATTGGCAGCGAGCGGCTTCTCGCACAGGACGTGTTTGCCCGCATCGGCGGCCCGGATCGACCACTCCGCGTGCAGGTTGTTGGGAAGCGGCACGTACACCGCGTCGATGTCTGCATCGGCAAATAGCGCGTCATAGCTGGCATGGACGCGGCCGATGCCGGACTCGCGCGCGAAGGCAGTAGCGCGCTCCACGTCGCGGCTCGCAACGGCGGCGACCACGACCTTTGCCGAGGGCCGCACGGCTTCGACAAACAAACGTGCGATGCGTGCGGCGCCCAGAATGCCCATGCGCAGCGGGCCACCGGAAGAAGATGTCATGCGGTCCTCACAAGTATCTGTTTCAGGCGGCGTCCAGCACCGATGCCATTTGCGTGACGCAATCCTCGACATGAGTGATCAGCGCCTGTTGCGCGCGCTGCCAGTCCCTGGCGAGCGCGCTTTCGAGCAGGATCTGGTGCTCGTCGGCCGCCTCTTCCCCGCGGAAGACGGCGGCAATCATCTGATAGCGCAGATACTTGTCGCAGATCGACGCATAGGTCTGCAGCAGCAAGGCGGAGCCACATGCGGAGATGAGCGAGCCGTGAAACGCCCAGTCGTACTGGCGCCAGGTTTCCGGAGGAGAAGGCTCGTTGGCTGCCATTCTCTTTTCCATGGTTGCGAGCTTGTGATAGGCCGCGACCACGCGGCCTTCCCACTCCAGGTCGCCGCGCTGAAACGATTCCTTGATTCCGTGGCTCTCCAGAAGCAGCCGCATCGATGCCACATCGCGAAGGTCGGCTGAGGAGACCGCACTGACCTGGAAACCGCGCGCCCCTTCGGCCACGAGCAAGCCTTCGGTGGCAAGGCGGTTGAAGAGCTCGCGCAGCGTGCCGACGCTGGCGCCGTAAGCCTCTTTCATTCGCTCGAGCGGCAAACGGCGCCCCGGCGTCAACCGGCCCAGCACGATGTCCGAGCGGATGCGGCGATAGGCAATCCCGCTGGCGGTGGCACTGTCTGGGGAATCGAGGGAGAGGTCGGTCAACACGGGTCGCTCCTGGAAGGATCGAAGTTCAGCACAGGTTTCAGTTGCAGCTGCGCCGTTGGGATCAGAGAATACCCTGATCCTCAGACGCATTGCTAATCCTCCAACGATTTCATAATATATCAATGCCGCTCCGCCGCGAACGCATCGCAGTCGAGAACGGCAACGGCTCAATGGTCGCCCTCGGGGCACATAAACGGAGACTTCATGAGTTCGACCTTTTCGCGTCGTGCGACGCTCGCAGCCGGCGCCTCGGCGTTGGCGCTGGGCGCCCTGCCCTCGGCATTCGCCCAAAACCGCACCAAGCTGCGCTTCAGTTCCGCCTTCACCGAGCAGGATCTGCGCACGGAGGCCTACAAAAATCTGGCCGCCGCCATCAAAGACGGCTACGACTTCGAGCCCTACTGGGGCAACACGCTGTTCAAGCAGGGAGCGGAACTGGTCGCGCTGCAGCGCGGCAATCTCGAGATGTGCAATCTCGCGCCGGCCGACATCAGCAAGCAGATCCCGGCGTGGTCACTCATGACGTCGGCGTACCTGTTTCGCGACGTCGATCATTTGAAGAAGACGTTCAAGAGCGATGTGGGTCGCGAGTTCATCAAGATGGCGCGCGACCAGCTTGGCATCCAGGTCATCACGCCGGTGTACTTCGGTTCGCGCAACGTGAACCTCAAGCCGACCAAGGAAATCAAGACGCCTGCCGATCTCGCAGGGATCAAGCTGCGCATGCCTCCGGGCGAGTACTGGCAGTTTCTGGGCGAGTCGATCGGCGTCAATCCCACGCCGGTGGCCTACGCCGAGGTTTATACGGCGCTGCAGTCGGGCGCGATCGACGGCCAGGACAACCCGCTGGTGGCGAGCCGCCTCATGAAGTTCGACGAAGTCACCACGCAATTCGTGCTCACCGGACACGTGCTGGGCTATGACGTGATGGTGATCACGACCAAGCTGTGGGACGCGATGACGCCGGCGCAGCAGGCGAAATTCCAGGCGGCCGCGGAAAAGGCGATCGACGACTACACGGCCAAGTTCGTGGCCCAGGAAAAGGAAGTACAGGACTACTTCAAGAAGGAAGGCAAGAAGGTCTACACCCCGGACCTAGCCGCCTTCCGTACCTTCGCGCAAAAGAAATACGTCGACAAGTACGGCAGCGAGTGGCCCAAGGGCGCGCTCGAGCGCATCAACGCCCTTTGACGTCCGCATCGCCGCACTGCGCGGCGTGCGGCATCAACTCAAACAATGCTTACTCGACTTCGCACGACGGGTTCGTGGCTGCGCAGGCGCGCCAACGATGTTGCCGTGGCGCTGATGGCGCTCATGTTCGTGTCTTTTCTGCTCCAGATCGGATTTCGCTATGTCCTCAACCAGCCGTTGGGATGGACCGACGAGGTGACCGTTCTCTGCTGGTTGTGGGCCGTGCTCTGGTGCGCGGCTTTCGTTCTCTCTGACCAGGACGAGATCCGCTTCGACATCGTCTATGGGGTGGTCTCTCCGGGTACCCAGCGGGCCTTTACGGCGGTGTCCAGCATCGCCATCGCCGTGCTCTTCGTCATATCGCTGCCTGCCACCTGGAACTACGTGACCTTCATGAGGCGCGAGCACACCGCCTACCTGCACATGCGATTCGACATCCTCTACGCCGTCTACGTGATCTTCTCGCTGGCCATCATCTTCAAGCACATCCGGCTTGCCTGGCGGGCCATCAAGGGCGCGCCACCTGAAGCCGGCAGCATGTCGGACAGCGCGGCATGAGCATGCCCAGCCACTTCACCCTGTGCATCATCGTCCTCGTCATGCTGGCCATCCTCGGCCTGCCGATCGGGCTTTCGATGATCGGCGCCTCGATCTTCTACCTCGTCCTTGCGGGGCTCGATCTCGGCACCGCTGCCGAGCAGATCCTCAACGGGCTCTTCAACAGCTATGTGCTGCTGGCGGTTCCCTTGTTCATTCTCGCGGCCGAGCTCATGAACAGCGGCAGCCTGACGGACAGGCTGCTCAAGTTCTGCCTCCTGCTCGTGGGACGATTTCGAGGTGGCCTCGGCCACGTCAACGTGGTGGCCAACATCATCTTCGCCGGGATGTCCGGCTCGGCCATTGCCGACGCCGTGGGCATCGGCAAGGTCATCATCGGCATGATGACGCGCAATGGCTATCCGGTCGCCTATGCGGGTGCCATTACCGCGTCGGCGGCCGTCATCGGTCCGATCATTCCGCCTTCGATTCCGATGGTGATCTATGCGCTGGTGTCGGACACATCCATCGGCTATCTCTTCCTGGGCGGGGTCGTCCCGGGGCTTCTGCTGGGCCTGGTCTTCATGATCACCAACGCCTTCATTGCCAGGCGCCGCAACTACCCTGTCGAGCCGCCTGTGCCGATGCGCGAGATTCCGCGCATCACCCTTGACGCGTTGCCTGCATTGATGTTGCCCGTGGTGCTGCTGTTCGGCATCTACGGCGGCGTCATGACGCCGACCGAAGGCGCCGCGGCCGCGGCTGCCTACGCACTACTCGCATCCGCGATCATCTATCGCTCGATGACATGGCGGCAGCTGTACAACGTGTTGCTCGGGAGCGCCCGGTCGACTACCTCGGTCGGCATGCTGATTGCCGGGGCCTTGGTCTTCAACTACGTGGTCACGATCGAGCAAGTTCCACTGTCGGTGCAGCAGTTCATCAGCGCCTTCCACCTGACGCCGCTCGTCTATCTGCTGCTGGTGAATGCGATCCTGTTGGCGCTGGGCTGCCTGCTCGAGGGTTCCACCATCCTGCTCATCATCGTGCCGATATTGATTCCGGCGGCGAAGGCACTCGGTATCGATCCTGTGCACTTCGGCGTGGTCGTGGTGGTCAACATCATGCTCGGCCTGCTGACCCCGCCGTTCGGCTTGCTGTTATTTGTCGTGGCCAACATGACCAAGCAGCCGCTGATGGTCGTGGTGCGTGAGGCTGCGCCCTTCATCGGCATGGCCATCGTCGTGCTGGCGATCCTCACGCTCGTCCCCGAAACGGTACTGTGGCTCCCGCGCCTGATGGGCTACAAGGGGTAGGCCTGTCTCCCTGTCTGCGTCGAAAGCGTACTCACCATGACGAAACCGCTCTTCATCCTGAATGGTCCGAATCTCAACCGTCTCGGCAAGCGCGAGCCCGCGATCTATGGCAAGACCACGCTCGCGGAGATCGAAGCCATGTGCCGCGACGAAGCCGGGGCGGTCCCGGTGGTGTTCCAGCAGTCCAACAGCGAGACGCAGTTGATCGACTGGATTCACGAAGCCATCGACACGGCCAGCGGAATCATCATCAACCCGGCGGCCTATTCGTTCACTTCGATGGCCATCATGGACGCGCTCAAGATGTTTCCGGGTCCAATCATCGAGGTCCATCTGTCCAACATCCATCGCCGCGAAGAGATGTACCACCACTCCTACATGTCCGCAGTGGCAACGGCCGTGATCGCCGGCCTCGGCCCCGGTGGATATCGCGCTGCCATCAAGGCGATATTGGAGATGCTCGACGGAGCGACGACCTGATCGACAGGTCAGCCGGTTTTTGGACCGGCGGCGCAATGGCGCTCCTTGTTGGCCGGCGCGCGGATAATCCGCGCACTTCGATCCGACCTGACAGCCGATGCCCCCTCGCCGCGCCGCTCCCACCTCCGACCAGGCCGAATCCGATTCGAGCGCGGCACGCACGGCCATCCTCGTCGCGGCACGCAGCGAGTTCGCCGCCAAGGGGCTCGCAGGGGCCCGTGTCAATGAGATCGCGGCGCGCGCGGGCGTCAACAAGCAGCTCATCTACTACTACTTCGGAAGCAAGGAAGACCTCTATCGAACGGCACTGGAAGTGGTCTACACCGAGATCCGTTCGCTCGAACGCGAGCTGAATCTCGGCGATATGAAGCCGGCCGAGGCGATGGCGGCACTGATCGGCTTTTCGTTCGACTACCTGGCGCGGCATCCCGATTTCATCGGCCTGCTGAACCACGAGAACGCCCACGGCGCGCGGCACGTGCGCGACTCGCGCGCCATTCGCGAGACCAACTCGCCGCTGATCGCCTTGATCGCCCAGACGCTCAAGCGCGGTATCGCCGCCAAGGTGTTCCGGCGCGGCGTGGACCCGGTCGAGCTGTACATCTCCGTCGCGGGCATGTCGTACTTCTACTTCTCGAACCGGCTCACGCTGTCGTCCATCTTCGCGCGCGACCTCGGCGATGCAAAGGCCGTGGACGGATACCGGCGCCACGTGGTGTCCTTCGCCATGGCCGGACTGCGCGCCTAGCGAACGCATCCGGCGCGAGGCGATCGACTCGTCGACTCATCGTCTTCCCTGAGATTTCAACCAAACGGTTGACACGACCTCGCGCGCCTCCTAAGCTGCAACGCGTTTGAAGTCCGAGGTCGTATCCCATGCAGACATCGTCATTGCCAAGCCCGTCCGGCAGCACCGCTTCGCTGCTCGATCCCACCGCCCTGCCAGAGCGTTTCGAATCTGTCGACGCGCTCGACGAGTTCCTGGCGCGACCGAGCCAGGCGCTGGTCGACGACCTTGCGCAGGTCGAGGGCGACCTGATGATCCTCGGCGTGGCCGGCAAGATGGGCCCCACGCTCGCGCGCCTCGCGAAGAATGCCGCGCCGCACAAGCGCGTGATCGGCGTCGCGCGCTTCAGCGACCCGGCCGTGCGCGGTCGCCTCGAAGGCTGGGGCATCGAGACGATCGCCTGCGACCTGCTCGACCGTTCGGCCATCGAAGCCTTGCCGCGCGTGTCGAACATCGTCTTCGCTGCCGGTCACAAGTTCGGGTCCAAGGACAACCAGTCACTCACCTGGGCCATGAACACGCACGTGCCGGCCCTGGTGGCCGACACCTTCCGCGAAGCCCGCATCGTGAGCTTCTCTACCGGCAACATCTATCCGCTGACACCGCTGGGACAGCAGGGTGCGAGCGAGCGCACTGCGCCCGCACCACTGGGCGACTACGCCCAGTCCTGCGTGGGCCGCGAGCGCATGTTCGAGTACTTCAGCACCCGGCACGGCACGCCGGGGCGCATCTTCAGGCTCAACTACGCGATCGACATGCGCTATGGCGTGCTGTTCGACATTGCATCGAAGGTGCATCGCCGCGTGCCGGTCGACGTCAGCATGGGCCATGTGAACGTCATCTGGCAGGGCGACGCCAATGCGCAGGTGCTGCGCCTGCTGCGCCACTGCACGGTGCCGCCCTCCCCCATCAACTGCACGGGCCCCGAGACGATTTCCGTGCGATGGCTCGCGAACGAGTTCGCGGCAAGGCTCGGCGTCGACGTGCACATCACCGGGCAGGAGGCTCCGACGGCGCTTCTTTCCGACACCACCGAAGCCAGTCGGCTGTTCGGCTATCCGCTCGTGCCGCTCGGCGCCATGCTCGATTGGGTGGCCGACTGGGTGCGCAACGAGCGCGAGAGCTTCAACAAGCCGACCAAGTTCGAGGTGCGGGATGGCACCTTCTGAGTCGCTGACGCAAGTCAGGCTCGACTCGGCCGACGTTCTGGCGGGCATGGCCCTGTCGGATGCGTCCGGCTGGAACCAGACGGCGGACGACTGGCAGCTGTTCGTTCAGCACGGCGAGGCACTCGGATGGCGCACGGCCGACAGCCAGCTCGTCGCGACGGCCGCCGCTCTGGGCTATGGGCGGCTGGGCTGGATCTCGATGGTGCTGGTCGCAAAGGAATGGCGACATGGCGGTCTCGCCACGCACCTGCTCGGGGCTTGCATCGACCACTTGCAGCGCGAAGGCATCACTCCGGTGCTCGACGCGACGCCAGCGGGCGAGCCGGTCTACCGGCGGCTCGGTTTCCAGTCGGGCTTCGACATTGCGCGATGGGAGGGCGAGGTCGTCGCCCTGCCCAGTGCGCGCCACGATGAGCGCGTTCGCCCGGCCGATGCCGGTGACGTCGACACCATCATCGCACTCGATACAGCCGCCTCGGGCTTGGAACGCCGTACGGTGCTTGGCAACTTCCTGCAACGCAACGGCACCCGCGCGTGGATGCTGCTCGATGACGCCCGCGGAGCAATTGGATTCGTGATCGCCCGCCGCGGCCGCAGCGCCTTCCAGATCGGCCCCGTGGTCGCGCAGACGATGGACCAGGCCGCGGCCTTGCTCGGCGCTGCCTTCGCACATTGCAATGGCCGCGTTTTCCTCGACCTCCCCTCACGCTGGACGATGTTGGCCGATGACCTGCGCGAACGCGGCCTGCGCGTCCAGCGCCCCTTCGTGCGCATGGCGCTTGCTGCAGCGCTGCCGGACGGCATCGCGTGTGTCGATGACCGATCGTTCGTGATCGCAGGCCCCGAGTTCGGATAAATCCATGAAGCCATTCACCCCCGACATCCGCCAGTTGCTCCAACGCGGACTGGCGATCCCGGCGCATCCGCTGGCACTCGACGCGCGGCGCGCGCTCGATGCGCGCCGCCAGCGTGCGCTGACGCGCTATTACCTCGACGCCGGTGTAGGCGGGCTCGCGGTCGGCGTGCATACGACGCAGTTCGCCATCCGTGAGGTTGGCCTCTACGAAGAGGTGCTTCGGCTCGCTGCCGAATCCGCGCGCGCCTGGATCGAACCCGGACGCGAACTCGCGATGGTGGCCGGCGTTTGCGGACGTACCGCCCAGGCATCGCGTGAAGCCCGGCTCGCGCGAGACCTTGGCTACCAGGCCGGCCTGCTGAGTCTCGCGGCGCTCAAGGGCGAAAGCGAAGACACGCTGATCGAACATTGCGAAGCCGTCGCCGAGCAGATCCCGCTGATCGGCTTCTATCTGCAGCCGGCTGTCGGCGGCATGGACCTGAGCGCCGCCTTCTGGGCGCGCTTCGCGGCGATCGAGAACGTGGTCGCCATCAAGGTCGCGCCCTTCAACCGCTACCGCACGCTCGACGTGGTCCGAGGCGTCGTCGATGCCCGCGCCGAGTCGCGCGTCACGCTCTACACGGGCAACGACGATCACATCGTGCTTGATCTCGTGACGCCTTTTACCGTGATGCGCGACGGGGCGCCGGTGACGGTGCGCTTCCGCGGCGGGCTGCTCGGACACTGGTCCGTGTGGACCTCCGGCGCCGTGAAGCTGCTGGCCGAATGCCAAGCGGCCGTCGACCAGGGACGTCCCGTCGATGCACGAATGCTCGCGCTCGACAGCCGCGTCACCGACTGCAACAGCGCCTTCTTCGATGTCGCGCACAACTTCCACGGGTGCATCGCGGGTTGCCACGAGGTGCTGCGCCGGCAAGGCCTGCTCGAGGGCATCTGGTGCCTCGATCCGAACGAGGGACTGAGCCCCGGGCAGCGGGAGGAGATTGACCGGGTGCTGGCGATGCACGCCGATCTGGCCGACGACGAGTTCATCGCGGCCCACCTGGACCGATGGCTGGCCTGAAAGATGCACGAGTCCCCCTGACATGAACCGATTCGGCAAGACCCTCCTGCACTACCTGCCCGCTTTCGGGCTGTTCGCGGCCTTCATCGTGCTCTGGCAATTGGCGGTGTCAGTGTTCGGCATTCGCGAATACCTGCTGCCGAGCCCGCTCGCGGTGCTCCAGGCGATGACCAGCGGCGACATCCCCTGGCTCAGCCACACGTGGATCACGGCGATCGAGATCCTCGGTGCCTTCCTGCTGGCGGGCCTCTCCGGCGTGCTGCTCGGAATGGCGATCGCATGGTCGGCCGGCATCTCGCGCGCGCTCACGCCCTTCCTGGTCTTCGTGAACACGCTGCCCAAGGTGGCCATCGCGCCCCTGTTCCTGATGTGGCTCGGCTACGGCATCTTGCCGAACATGCTCATCGGCGCGCTCATCGGCTTCTTTCCGGTGGTCATCAACACGGCCGTCGGCCTCACGCAGATCGACCAGGACCTCGTGGACCTGGGCCGCGTCTTCAGCGCGCCCAAGTGGAAGGTGTTCCTCAAGATCCGCATCCCCAATGCCTACCCCTACATCCTGAGCGCTCTCAAGGTGACCGCGACTTCGGCGGTCGTCGGCGCGATCGTGGGCGAGTTCGTCGCTTCGCAGCGCGGGCTGGGCTACGTGATCATCACCACGCAGAGCAGCATGAACACGCCGGCCGCGTTCGCCGCGCTGGTGTGGATCTCGATCCTCGGCCTGCTCCTCTACGGCCTCGTCGCAGTGCTGTCCCGCCTGCTCGCGCCCTGGGCCGAGGACAAGCCCGCCTGATCCATGCCTGCCCGTCTTTCATCATCGTCACGACATCGAAAGGAAGCCACCATGACCTCCCGGATCGCCGCTCCCCTCGCCGCCGCCTGCGCGGCGCTCGTCACCCTGCTGGCACCGCCCGCCTTTGCGCAGACGCAGCCGCAGACGCAGCCGCTCGAGAAGTTCACCTTCGCGCTCAACTGGTTCGCCGTGGGCGACCACGCGGCCTACTGGGTGGCGCTCGACAAGGGCTACTACGCGCAGCGTGGTCTCGACGTGAAGATCGAAGCGTCCAAGGGTTCGGGCGATTCGATCGCCAAGGTCGACACCGGCCGCGCCGATGCCGGCCTGGCCGACGCCGTGCCGATCATCTCGGCGGTGTCGCGAGGTGCCAAGGTGAAGATCGTCGGCATGGTGTTCGACAAGACGCCGATGACCTTCTTCAGCCGCATCGACACGCCGCTGCTCAAGCCCGCCGACCTGGAAGGCAAGACCCTCGGCGCTCCGGCCGGCGACAGCCAGCGCCTTGCCTTCCCGGCTTTCGCGCGGCTCAACAAGATCGATCCGAGCAAGGTCAGCTGGGTGAATATCGAGCCGACCGCCAAGCAGGCGGCGATCGCGGAAAAGCGCGTGGATGGCGTGGCCGACTACACCACCGGTCTGCCCTTCTACGACAAGGCGATGGGCGGGCCGGGCAAGGTCGCACGCCTGGCCTGGTCGGACTACGGCTTCGATCTCTACGCGATGGCGATCATGGCGGGCGAGAAGACGATGGCCGACAAGCCCAAGCAGCTCAAGGCCTTTCTCGAAGCGTCGTACATGGGCTGGCGCGACGTGATGGCGAACCCCAAGGAAGCGCTCGAGATCTACAAGAAGCGGGTGCCTGAAATCGACCCCGGCATCATCGAGGCGAACATGCTTCTCGGCTTCGAGCTGATGCGCACGCGAACCTATGCGGACTCGGGCATCGGCTTCATCGACGAGAAGAAGATGTGCGGCTCGACCGACATCGTCAACACCTACATGGGCCTGCCGAAGAAGGTCGACTGCAAGGCGGTCTACACCACCGATTACTTCACCAAGGTGGCCATGCCGCTGTCCGTGAAGTGAGGCACATGGCCGAAGCAGCCGAAGGCATGGCCGCCGCGAACCTCGCCCATGCGCCCGCAACCCGGCCCCTCATCGAGGTCGATCGTGCGGGCATGGTCTACCCCGCGGAGAGCGGCCCGGTGGAAGCCCTGCGCGACATCTCGCTCACCATCCACGAGGGTGAGTTCGTCGCACTCGTGGGGCCGAGCGGCTGCGGCAAATCGACGCTGATGCGGGCGATTGCGGGGCTGCGGCCTCTCACGAGCGGCGCGATCCGCGTCGACGGCACCGTCGTCGAGCGGCCGATCCCGAAGGTCGGCATGGTGTTTCAGGCTGCGCTGCTGCTCAAGTGGCGCTCGGTGCTCGACAACGTGCTGTTGCCCGCCGAACTCTCGGGGCTCGATACCGGCAAGTACCGCGACCGGGCGCATCAGCTGCTCAAGCTCGTGGGGCTGGGCGACTTCGCTGCCAAGCGGCCGGGCGAGCTTTCCGGGGGCATGCAGCAACGCGCCTCGCTATGCCGTGCGCTGATCCTCGATCCGCCGATCCTGCTGATGGACGAGCCCTTCGGCGCGCTGGATGCGATGACGCGCGACGACATGAACCTCGAACTCCTGCGCATCTGGGGCGAGGACCAAGCCGCGCACCACGGCAAGCGCAAGACGATCGTGTTCGTGACGCATTCGATTCCCGAAGCGGTGTTCCTCGCGGATCGCGTCGTCGTCATGTCGCCGCGTCCCGGGCGCGTCGCCAACGTGCATGCCGTACCGATCGCGCGTCCCCGCACCGCCGAGTCGCGTGCTTCCAGCGAGATGGGACGGCTCTCGTTCGAGATCTACACGGAGCTGTCGGGCAGCGCCGGACGCGGCGATACGCGCGCCGGCCCGCACTGGTAGCGCGCGCGGTGAACGCCATGCACCCTGCCGCGCCCCGGCTCCGCGTTGTGGCGGTCGACATGTTCGAATCGCCATACCGGCTGCGCATGCCGTTCCGCTTCGGCGTCATCACCGTGACCGAAGGCCGGCAGGCCATCGTGCGTGTGCGCGTGCGCCACGCCGATGGCCGCGAGGGCGTGGGCTACGCCGCCGAGGCCCTGTCTGCGAAGTGGTTCGACAAGGACCCGCGCCTGTCGGACAGCGACAACCAGCACCAGTTGCGCCGGGCACTCGAACTCGCGCGCGACGCGTACCTTGCGGCCGGGCCTTCGACGGCGTTCGGTCTGTTCGCGCATCACTACCGTCCGCTACTCGACGCTGGCGCTTCGCAAGCACTGCCGGCTCTGGTCACCAGCTACGGCCCCGCGCTGCTCGACCGAGCGGTGCTCGATGCGCTCTGCCGCATCGAAGGCCTGAGTTTCTGGCGCGCAATGCAGGTCAACCTGCCGGGCATGGAAACGCAAGCGGTCGCGCCCGATCTTGGCGACTTCGCGCTGCCGTCGTTCCTTCGCGAACTGCAGCCGGCGACTTCGCTGCATGTGCGACACACGGTGGGCCTGCTCGATCCGATCGTCGCGGCCGACCAGCTCCCCGGCAGCCGCGTCGACGATGGCTTGCCCGAGACGCTGCAAGAAGTGGTCGCGCGGCATCGCCATCGCTATTTCAAGCTCAAGGTGTCCGGCCAGCTCGACGCCGACCTCGATCGGCTTCGACGCATCGCATCGGTGCTCGACACGGTGCCCGGCGAACTGCAGGTCACGCTCGACGGCAATGAGCAGTACCCCGATGCCGAGGCAGCCTCCGAGCTATGGCGGGCCATGGCGAGCGAGCCGGCGCTCGAACGACTGTGCGCCGCGACGCTCTTCATCGAGCAGCCCGTCGCACGGCAGGCCGCGCTGTCGGCGCCAGTGGCCCCGCTGGCGCGCTACAAGCCAGTCCTCATTGACGAATCGGACGGCGACCTCGATGCCTTTCCGCGGGCGCGCGAGCTCGGCTATCAGGGCGTATCGACCAAGGCCTGCAAGGGCTTCTACAAGTCGGTGCTCAACCTCGCTCGCTGCCGCGCCTGGAACGCAGCCAACGGCGAACGCTACTTCATGTCGGCTGAAGACCTGACCACGCAGCCCGGCGTGTCGCTCCAGCAGGACCTGGCGCTCGTGAGCCTGCTCGGAATCGCGCATGTGGAGCGCAACGCGCATCACTTTCTCGATGGCTTTGCGGGGCGCCCGCACGCCGAGGCGGCGGCATTCCTACGGGTACACCCCGACCTCTATCACACCGAGAACGGCCGCGTGCGTCTGCGCATTCATGAGGGCCAGGTGTCGATCGGGTCGCTCGCATGCACCGGATTCGCAACGGCCGCCGACATGGACCTTTCCGCCACCGAAACGATGCCGAGCGCGCAATGGCCGCCGCCAGCCGCGAACCTGCCCCCGCCATGATCGACTACGAATCCCACGACGGACTCTCGCTCGCCGCGCTCGTGCGGCGGGGCGACATCAGCGCCCAGGACCTGCTCGATGCGGCACTCGCGCGCATCGACGCGCGCAATCCGGCGCTCAACGCCATCGTCACGCCGCTGTACGACGCGGCGCGCACTGCCATCGCGGCGGGATTGCCGGACGGCCCCTTCCGCGGCGTGCCGATGCTCGTCAAGGAACTCGTTGCCTCGGTCGCGGGCACGGCGACCAGCGCGAGCTCGCGGCTCTATGCGCAGAACATCGCGGCTGCCGACAGCGAGATCGTGGCGCGCATGCGACGCGCGGGAATGGTCATCCTCGGCAAGACCAATTCGCCTGAGTTCGGCCTTTCGCCGATGACGGAATCGCAACTCTATGGTGTGACGCGCAACCCCTGGCGGCTGGACCTGTCGCCCGGCGGCTCCAGTGGCGGTTCGGCCGCGGCGGTGGCAGCCGGCATGGTGCCGATCGCGCACGCGACCGATGGCGGTGGTTCGATCCGCATTCCGGCGTCGTGCTGCGGGCTGTTCGGCCTGAAGCCCACGCGCGCGCGCATCACGGCCGGACCGGAGGGCGGCGAAGGGCTCAACGGGTTGGCCCATCAGCACGTGGCGAGCCGCAGCGTGCGCGACAGCGCCGCCATGCTCGATGCGCTCGCCGGGCCAATGGCGGGCGACCCGTACGCGGCGGCGCCGCCGCCTCGCCGTTTTCTCGACAGCGCCAGCCAACCCCCGGGCAGGCTGCGCATCGCGTTCGCAGTACGGGCTCCCACGGGAGTGCCCGTCGACGCCGAATGCGTAGCAGCGGTGCAGGACGCGGCGAAGCTGTGCGAATCGCTCGGCCATCACGTCGAGGAAGCCTCGCCCGACTACGACGCCGAGGCCGTCGAGAACGGCTTCCGAATGGTGTTCGCCGTCAACACGATGGCCAACATCGCCCGAGCCACCGGCGGCTCGATGCCGTCGCCAGGATCTGTCGAGCCCCTCACCGCGGCACTCGCCGAAGAAGGTCGACGCTTCAGCGCGAGCGACTACGTGCTCAACCTGCAGATGCTGCATCGGCAGTCGCGGCGCATCGCCGGCTTTCACGATCGCTTCGATGTCTGGCTCACACCCACACTGGCGCAAACGCCGCGGCCGATCGGCTGGTTCGATACCGCATCCGGCGACGTGGCCGCGTGGATGGCAAGGATGGTCGCCTACCTTCCCTTCACCTATCCGTTCAACGTGACGGGGCAGCCCGCGGCTTCAGTCCCGCTGTACTGGACGCACGACCAGATACCGATTGGATGCCAGATCGCGGGGCGCTATGGCGACGAGGGTCTGCTGTTCAGCCTGGCCGCGCAACTCGAAGAGGCGCGGCCCTGGGCGCATCGGCGACCGGCAATGGCACACGTGTGAGTGCGTCACCAAGGCATCGTGAAGGTCTTGCCGTTGCAGAACGACTTCATCGCCTCCTGCACTCCTTCCTTGTAGCCCAGGCCAGAGTCCTTGATGCCGCCGAAGGGCGTCAGCTCGATTCGGTAGCCGGGCACTTCCCAGAGGTTGACGGTGCCCACTTTCAGCTCCCTGGCGAAGCGAGTGGCGTCCTCGAACCGATGCGTGCAGATGCCGGACGAAAGTCCGTAGGCGGTGCCGTTCGAGATCGCGATCGCTTCGTCGATGCTGCCAAAGGTGATGATGGGCGACACCGGCCCGAAGGTCTCTTCCCGCACCAATGTCATCTCCGGCCGCACCCGGTCGAGCACCGTGGGTGAATAGAGGGCGCCCTCGCGCTTGTTGCCCACGAGCAGTCGAGCGCCTTGCGACACTGCCTCGTTCACGAGTTGCTCGAAGCGCTGCGCTGCAGGCTCGTCGATCACGGTTCCCATGTCGTTGTCCCGATCCATGGGGTCGCCGTACCTCCAGGCCCGCGACTTCTCGACGACGAGGTCGGTGAAGGCGGCGGCGACTTTCTCGTGCACCAGCATGCGCTTGACGGCGGTGCAGCGCTGACCCGAATTCTTGTACGAGCCCTGCACAGCGAGATCGCTCGCCCTGTCCAGATCGGCGTCGTCCATGACGATCAAGGGATCGTTGCCGCCGAGTTCGAGCACCATGCGCCGGTAGCCGGCCTTGGCGGCAATGTATTTGCCGATGGGAACGCCGCCGGTGAAGGTGACAAGGTCCACGTGCCGATGAGTGAGAAGCTCGTCGGCAATCTCCCGCGGATCGCCCGTCACCACCTGCAGCATCTCGGGGGGCAGCCCCGCCTCGTAGAGCAGGTCGGCGAAGTAGTAGGCCGACAGCGGCACCTTCTCCGATGGCTTGAGCACCATGCGGTTGTTGGTGGCCACGGCGGGCACCACCTTGTGCGCGACCTGGTTCATCGGATGGTTGAAAGGTGTGATGGCGGTGATCACGCCCAGCAGCGGTTCGCGCGTGGTGATCACCTTGCGCTTCTTGCCGTGCGGCGTGAGGTCGCACGAGAACACCTGCCCATCGTCGCGCAACGCCTCATTGGCGCCGAAGTTCAGCACGTCGGCCACACGGCCGATCTCGTAGATGCTGTCCTTCTTCGACAGGCCCGATTCGGCCGTGATGAGATCGGACGCCTGCTCGGTTCGTTCGCGCAAGAGCGAAGCGGCGCGATTGAGGATTGCGGACCGCTCGTAGCGCGTGAGAGTGGGCACATAGGCATGCGCAATGTCGAACGCGCGGCGCACGTCCTCCAGGCTTGCCATCGGCGCAGTGCCTACGCGTTCGCCGTTGAACGGGTTGCGCACGTCGATCGCTCGGCTGGTGCGTACCCTTTCACCGCCGATGCGCAGGGCTTCGGCGCGAAACTCGATGCTTTCCAGGACGGCGTTCATGCTGTCTCCTCCATGGCTGTGCCGATGAAATTCTTGCCTCGCGCACCATTCAGTGCGAAGGCGACCATTTGCTCGGCCTGTTCGTCCGTCACACCGTAGTCGGCAAAGCGGGTCTTCACGCCCAGCCGCTCGATGAATGTCGCGAGACGTTGCGGTGCATCGTCGAGAGGGCCCAAGGCGCGTTGGAGTACCGCATCGCGTCCGGCATCGCGGCCGATGGCGCGCTCGAGCACCATCGGCAGCGGGAATGAACAGGCAATGCCGTGCGGGACGCCGTAGCGCAAGGTCATCTCGTAGGAGATCGAATGCGCCAGAGCCGTGCGTGTGTTGGAGAACGCCATGCCGGCCTTGAGCGCGGCGAGCGCCATGCGTCCGCGCAGCTCGACGTCATCCAGCCTCTCCATCAGCCGCGGCAAGGCATCGAAGACGTCATGCACGGCCGCCACGGCAAAGGTGTCCGAAAGCGGATTCGCATTCACGTTCCAGATCGATTCCAGTGCATGCGAGAGCGCGTCCAGACCGCTTTGCAACGTCACCGGCGCCGGCAAGGACAGCATCAGCGCAGGGTCGATCAGCGCGACGTCGGGCCAGGTCTCGGGCAGATGCAACGAGTACTTCTTGCCGGCTCCGCGGTCCCACACCGTGGCCCATGGAGTGACTTCGCTGCCGGTGCCGGCGGTCGTGGGCACGGCAATCAGCGTCTTCACGTGCGCGGGGGTGACGCTCTTGCCTGCCGCGAGCGCCGCGACCAGTTCGTCGAAGCGATGACTGGCCGTGCCGACCATGAGCGCTTTGGCGGTGTCGATCGCGCTGCCGCCGCCCACGGCAACCAGCACTTCCGCACTATCAGGGTCGCGCCAGAAGGCGTCATAGAGCGGGCGCAACTCGGCGACGTCGGGGTTGGGCTGCACGTTGTCGATCACGCCGGCGAGCGCCGTTCCGAGCAGCTGTTCAAGACGTGCTACCAGCCCGAGCTGGCGCGCTTCCGGAAAGGTCACGACGACGGCCTTGCGGCCCTCCAGCAGCTTCGGCAGGGACGACAGGGCCCCTACCCCGTACACGCTGCGCACGGGATTGAAGTATTCGTTGGACATGGAAAGGTTCAGCTCAAGTCGGTGGTGTGATTCAGGGCCAGATCGAACACATCGAAGTTGCGAAGACGACGATGCGATGCCACGCCCCGAACGGGCCGGTTGAACAGCAAGGGAACCTTCTGCTCGGAGATGCCGCCATGGGAACGCAAGGGCACCGTCAGGCCGCTCAAGTCGTGCTTGGCGGCACTCGTGCCGAGCACGGTGAGGTGATCGCCGATGACGACCAGGTCGCCGATGCGGTCCGCCGCCAGCTCGAAGCGGCTGACCGCCTCTTCCCGCATCACCACCAGTTCGACGCCAGGGAGCGCGGCCAGGAGATCCTGCACGCCTTCGCGCGCGTTGCTGTTGACGTACACCGTCGCAAACGAACCCAGGGCGCCGTGGTGAACGACGTAGGGGTCCGTGATGGGCAGGATCACGCGAGTGGTGCCACTGCCGAGTTGCGCGTCCAGTTCCTGCTGGAGGTAGAGCACGCGAGGATTGCCCGCGGCGTCCGTCTTGGGGCTCATGCCATGGTCGGCGGTGAGGCCGATGATGGCGCCCAGGGCATCGAGCCTTGCGAGGTAGCCGTCCATCATGGCGTAGAAGGCATTTGCTTCGGGCGTGCCCGGGGCGCACTTGTGCTGCACATAGTCGGTGGTCGACAGATACATCAGGTCCGGGCGCCGGGTCTCCAGCAGCCGCACGCCCGCCGCAAAGACGAACTCGCTGAGATCGGCGCTGTAGACCGACGGAACGGGCCTGCCCACCAGCTCGAGCACCTTGTCGATGCCGCAGTCGGCCATCGTGGCCTGGTCCGCCTTCTCCGCCGAAAAGCAGATGCCCTTCAGGCCGTGGCCCAGCAACGTGCGCAGCTTGTCCTTCGCCGTCACTGCCGCCACCAGTGCACCCGCTTTGCCGAAGGCCGCCAGCAGCGTGGGGGCGCGCAGGTAGGTGGGGTCGTTCATCATGACTTCGCGGTCCGCTTCGACGTCATAGAAGTAATTGCCGCAGATGCCATGGACCGACGGAGGCACGCCCGTCACGATCGACACGTTGTTCGGGTTGGTGAAGCTCGGCACCACGCAATCGCCGATCAGCGAACTCCCCTGCGCCAGCATGCGCTGCAGGTAAGGCGCAGAGCCAGCCTGGATGGCCTGGGTGATGTAGTCGGGCTCGCAGCCATCGACACAGACCACCACCACCGGCGCGCTCGGCTTGGCGTAATGCCGCCCGTTGACCTGAATTGCTTCCGCTTGCGAGTTCATCAGTGGGTTCCTTTCTGGATCCAGGCGCGCAGACGCGTGGAGACGTAGTCCGCGACCATCACCATGGCGATGATCACGATGATGCAAGTGGCCGTGTCCCGGTACTGAAACAGCTTCATGCTGCCCACGAGCTCGAAACCGATGCCGCCCGCGCCGACCATGCCCAGGACGGTCGCCTGGCGAAGGTTGGTTTCGAATCGGTAGAGGATCACTGCGATCCAGGCCGTGACGACTTGTGGCAGCACGCCAAAGACGATGGTCTGGATCGGCCCTGCGCCCGTCGAGCGCAGTGCCTCGATGGGCCCCTGATCGATTTCCTCGATGGATTCGGCAAAGAACTTGCCCAGCATGCCCGCGCCGTGAACGGCCAAGGCCAACACGCCCGGGAACGGACCCAGCCCGACCGCGGCCACGAACACGAGCGCCAGGATGATCTCGTTGACGCCGCGCGTGACGTTGAACACCTGCCGCGTGATCTGGTAGACCACCGCGTTCGGCGTGAGATTGCGCGCCGCGAAGAAGCACACCGGCACTGCCAGGATCACGGCCAGCAGCGTTCCCCAGAGTGCAATCTGCACCGTTTCGATGGCGGGGGTGATCAGCTTTTCGACGAACGCCCAGTTGGGCGGCAGCATGCGCGAGAGGAAGTCACCGATCCAGGGCAAGCCCTTGGCCAGTTCGCCGAAGCTGACCTGCGCGCCCAGGGCCGCCCACCAGAGCACGGCCATCATGGCCACGCCGGTTGTGATGCGAGGCGCCCAGCCGAGACTGCCGCCAGGCCGCGACACGAGGAAGGTGTAGGAACCGACATGCATGATCAGGCCTCCTCCAGCGCCAGGTGGCGCAGTACGGGTTCAGGTGCCGACGCCGCGAGCGCCGCCGCGTTGCGTGACTCGCTCTCGTCAAGGCCCGGATAGATGCGGTGCAGGACATCCCCCGTGAGCTGTTCCGGTCCGCCCTCGAACACGATGCGGCCGCCGGAAACACCCAGGATGCGCTCGCCAAACTCCTTGGCATAGTCGATCTGGTGGAGGTTGCACACCACCGAGATGCCCAGTTCGCGGCTGGCCTGCTTGAGGTAGTTGAGCACCGTTCGCGACGTCTTGGGATCGAGGCTGGCAACGGGCTCGTCGGCGAGGATGATCTTCGGCTGCTGCGCCAGCGCGCGCGCAATGCCCACCCGCTGTTTCTGGCCGCCGGAGAGCGTGTCCGTGCGGAGTTCCGCCTTGTCCTCCAGTTCCACGCGGCGCAGGCATTCGAGCGCGATCTCCACGTCCTTGCGCGGAAAGATCTGGAGCCATGACAGCACCGAAGGCACCGCGCCGAGCCGGCCCGTCAGCACGTTCTTCTGCACCGAGAGGCGAGGCACCACGTTGTAGTGCTGGAAGATCATCGCCACCTGGCAGCGAAGCCGGCGCAGACTGGCGGCGTCGGACTTGACGAGCTTGCCGTCGATGCGAACGTCACCGCTGCTTGGCTCGACGAGCCGGTTGATGCAGCGCAGCAGGGTCGACTTGCCCGCGCCCGAAGGTCCGAGCACCACCAGGAATTCGCCCGGTTTCACGTCGAGGTCGACGCTCTTGAGAGCATCGAAAGCGCCGTAGCGCTTCGTGAGGCCACGAATCTCGATCACTTCATTGCCTTCAGGTCGAGGTGGAGAATGCTGGCAGTCTCGCGGATGACGTCGTAAGCCTTGTCGTTGGTGGGATGAAAGCCGTTGAGCATTCCCTGGTCCGACCACGGAATGTCTTTCACTTCGAGGAAGGCTGCCTGCACGCGCTTCTTCAGTTCGGGGTCGAGGTCCTTGCGCCAGACGGTCGGCGATTCGGGGATCGGATCGGAGGTCCACACCACCACAAGGTCTTCGCGGTTGGCGAGCCCCTTCGCGATGGCGGCGTCCAGGATGCGGTCCGCGATCGCCACCGCGTCGACCTTCTTGTTCTGCACGGCCACGGCATTGGAATCGTGCGAGCCCGAGAAGATGACGCGACCGAAGTCGCTGTCGGGATTGAAGCCCGCCTTCATCAGCCCCGCCTTCGGGAACAGGTGGCCCGAGGTCGAGGTCGGATCGACGAAGGCGAAAGTCTTGCCCTTGAGGTCGGCGATCGTCTTGATGCCGCTGTCCTTGCGAGCCACGATCAAGGAGTGATACGAAGTCCGGCCGGCCTTCTTGGTCTCGGCGACCGCAAATGCCTCGATCGGCGCCACGGTCGTGCCCATCACGTACGAGAACGGGCCCAGGTAGGCGACGTCCAGCCGCTTGGAGCGCAGCGCTTCGATGACGCCGTTGTAGTCGGCGGCCACGAAGGGCTTGACCGGCATGCCCAGCGCCTTCGACAGCATGTCCATCATGGCCTGGCTGTTTGCGATCATGGCGCGAGAGTCTTCGGAAGGGATGAGGCCCACCGTGAGCACGTTGGCGGCTTGCGCGGGGCTTGAACCCAAACCGACAAGGGGAGCGCCCAGCACGGCAGGTGCACAGGCAAGAAGGGAACGACGCGTGAATTTCATCGAGGTCTCCGATGCGGAACTGAGGAACCGTCACTGTTGTAGCGCCACATGACGAATCCGTGACGCATGGCCGCACTTTCGGCGCTTGCACCACATTCAGCCAATTCAAGTTTTTTGACCTATGTATTGACTGAACCTATAGTTCGGCCGGGATAACACCAAGGCTGGATTCATGCGGCTGACACAATTGCGCTCATTTCACGCGGTGGCCGTCACCGGCAGCTTCACGGGTGCGGCGCAGAGCCTGCACGTCAGCCAACCGACCGTGACGACGCAGGTCGGCCAGCTTGAGGCGCTCTACAAAGTTGAACTGTTCCATCGCACGGGTCGACCCGTGCGGCTCACGGAGATGGGCGAGCGATTGCTGCACCTCTCCCGCCAGATCTTCAGCCTCGAGAGTGAGGCCGTGCAGTTGCTGCGCGAGTCGGGCGAACTGCGCAGCGGGCACCTGCGCGTGGCGGCCGTAGGGCCGTCGCATGTGACGCGAATGCTCGTTGCGTTCAATCAGCAATACCCCGGCGTGAAGGTGTCGGTGAGCACCGGCAATTCGCAGGACGTGATGGACCGGCTGCTCAACTATTCCGCGGACGTCGGCGTGCTGGCACAGGCACTCAAGGACCGGCGCTTCGTATCGGCCCCCTATTCCGAGCACCCGGTGGTGATCTTCTGCAACGCCGAGCACCGCTTTGCGCATCGGCGCAGCATTCGTACCGCGGAGTTGCAAGGCGAGCGGCTCATCCTGCGCGAGCAGGGTTCGACGACCCGCAAGGCCATCGAGTCCGCGCTGCGTACGGCGCGCGTGGAGACCGAGGTGGTGATGGAGGTAGCGAGCCGCGAGATCATCCGCGAGGCGGTGCTGCAGGGCCTTGGCATCGCGGCCGTGTCGGAAGTCGAGTACGTGCCCGGTCCTGGCCTGCACGCAGTGCGCATCAGCGATGCGCAGGTGCGCACGTTCGCTCACGTGATGTGCCTTGCCGAGCGGCGTGATACGCGGATGGTCCGCGCCTTCTACGAAGTCATCGGCAAGGACGCCTGAGCATCAGCGCTCCCCATCGCGTCCATCTCTGGACGCTGCAGCGCAACCCTGTCGAGCCCGAGCGACCGATGGGAATGCGCGTTGCACAACGCGGCAATGATCTCGTTCTGCACGCGAACCACTTCGCGCGGCGGTTCACGGTCGGCCTAGCGCGAGCAGATCCTGGACGTCGCGCGGCGGCTTCCGGTATTGCCTCAGTAGAAGGCCAGGGTCCCGGCCGGCCTACATCCGTTCGGCATCGAACCTCTCAGACCCGACATAGCAAAGAAAGTGGCGATTGGCCGCACGCCCGAAAAGCGTCATGCCCAGCTTTTCTGCCAGTTCGTGCCCCATGGCCGTGACGCCATTGCGCGAAACGATGATCGGCACACCCATATGGGCCGACTTCATGACCATCTCGCTCGTCAGGCGACCGGTCGTGTAGAAGGTCTTGTCACCGCCGGAAATGCCGTGGATGGCCATCCACCCGGCGATGGTGTCGATCGCGTTGTGACGTCCCACGTCCTCGACAAAGACCAGCATGTCGCTTCCATGAAAAAGCGCACAGCCATGCACCGAACCCGCCTGCCGATGCACGCTGTTCCGCGATCGCATCAGCTCCAGGATGCGCAGCAACGTGCCCTGGGCGATGCGTGCCGTTTCCGCGGTCGGCAAGCGCACCGCATCGATCTGCGACATTGCATCGCCGAAGACGGTGCCTTGCCCACACCCTGTCGTCACGACCCGTCGCGCGGTCTTCTTGCCGAGGTCCTTGACGCCCGCATGCGTTTTGACGGCCGCCGCGCCAACCTCCCAGTCGACGTGGATGCTCTCGACTTGGCTCGCACGCTCTATGAGGTTCTGATTGAGCAGGTAGCCGAGCACCAGCAACTCCGGCGACGCGCCCAAGGTCATCAACGTCACGAGTTCGCGCTTGTCGACGAAGACCGTCAACGGCCGCTCGGCCGGAATATGAATCGGGCGATGCTCACCGTGCTGGTCGACGATCTCGATGCGGCGCAGCAGCGCGGCGCTCGCCTGGCTCATGCGAGGCGCGTCTGCCTGCCTCGGAAGCGAGACGGCTTCGAAGGCCGAGGGCGCTTCGTCCTCGGCCTCGAGTTCGTCGAGTTCGCCGGCCGACGCGCATTGCTGATCGGTCATGGGAGCACGGGCTCGTTCGTCCTCGGGTTGATCGATCCCGTGCCGTAGCCTGCCGCCGGTTTCGGCTCGCCGCCGCGCTGGATGCGCACCGCGCAATACTTGAACTCCGGAATCTTGCCGAAGGGGTCCAGCGCCGCATTGGTCATCAGGTTGGCCGCCGCTTCGTAGTAGGCAAAGGGCATGAAGACCGCGCCGTGCGGCGTGCCGTCATCGCGGCGGATGTGGATCGCCACCTCGCCGCGGCGCGACTGCACGGTGATGACGTCGCCCGGTGCCAGGTCCATGGCAGCCAGGTCACTGCCATTCATGGACGCGGTGGCCATCGGCTCCAGCGCATCGAGCACTGTCGCGCGGCGGGTCATGCTGCCCGTATGCCAGTGCTCCAGCTGACGGCCCGTGATCAGAACGAATGGATATTCGGCGTCCGGACGCTCATCGGCCGGAATGATGTCCGCCGGCACGAGCGTCACGCGGCCATCCGCTGTCGGGAAGTTCTCGATGAACACCGTGGGCGACCCCGGGTCCTCCGCGGAAAGGCACGGATAGGTCACGCTCGATTCGCGCTGCAGCCGCTCCCACGTGATGCCGTTGATGGCCGCATGCATGGCTTGGCGCATTTCTTCATACACGGCAGCCACGCCGCTCTCTTCGCCCGGGTAGTCCCATGTGAGGCCCATGCGCTTCGCGATCTGCTGGATGATCCACAGGTCCGGCTTCGCTTCGCCCGGCGCGTTCAGCGCGCGCTTGCCAAGCTGCACCATGCGGTCGGTATTGCTCACGGTGCCGGTCTTCTCGGGCCAGGCGGTTGCGGGCAGCACCACGTCGGCCAGCCAGGCGGTTTCGGTCATGAAGATGTCCTGCACCACCAGGTGCTCCAGCGAGGCCAATGCATGCCGCGCGTGGTTCAGGTCGGGGTCGCTCATCGCGGGGTTCTCACCCATGATGTACATGCCGCGGATCTTGTGGGGATCGCTGTCGGGCGCCAATGCCTTGTGCATGATTTCGACGACGGTGTAGCCCGGCTTCTCGTCGAGCTTCATGCCCCAGAAATCCTCGAACCACGCATGCGCGCCGGCGTTGTCGACGCGCTGGTAGTTGGGGAACATCATCGGGATCAGGCCGGCATCGCTGGCGCCCTGCACGTTGTTCTGTCCGCGCAAAGGGTGCAAGCCGGAGCCCGGCTTGCCGATCTGCCCCGCAACGGTGACCAGCGCGATCAGGCAGCGCGCGTTGTCGGTGCCATGCACGTGCTGGCTGATGCCCATGCCCCACAAGATCATGGCACCCTTGGCCTTGGCAAACTCGCGAGCCACTTCGCGCAAAGTCTGCGCAGGAATGCCGCAGATGGGCTCCATCGCCTCAGGGCTGTATCCCTTGACGTTCTCGCGCAGCGCTTCGAAGTTGTTCGCGCGCTCGCGAACGAACTGCTCGTCCGTCAGGCCCTCTTCGATGATCACGTGGATCAGCGCGTTCAGCATGGCGACATCGGTGTCGGCCTTGAACTGCAGCGTGCGCCATGCGTGCTTGCCGATGTCGGTGATGCGTGGATCGGCGAGGACGATCTTCGTGCCCCGTTTCGCCGCGTTCTTCATCCAGGTCGCGGCGACCGGATGATTGGCCGTCGGATTCGACCCGATCACGATCACCATGTCCGAGTGCTCGATATCGTTGACCTGATTGCTCACCGCGCCCGAGCCCACGCCCTCCAGCAATGCCGCGACGCTCGATGCATGGCATAGGCGCGTGCAGTGGTCCACATTGTTGCTGCCGAAACCGGTGCGGACCAGCTTCTGGAAAAGGTATGCCTCTTCGTTGCTGCCCTTGGCCGAGCCGAAACCGGCCAGCGACTTCTTGCCATGCGTGTCGCGCAGCCGCACCAGTTCGCCCGATGTGTAGGCGAGCGCTTCTTCCCAGCTTGCTTCCCGAAAGGCTTCGCTCCAGTGGCCGGGCCGCGGTGCGTCCGTTTCGTCCTTGGGGAAGCCGGGCTTGCGAATCAGCGGCTTGGTGAGGCGCTGCGGGTGGTCGACGTAGTCATAGCCGAAGCGACCCTTGACGCACAGGCGGCTGTGGTTGGCCGGGCCGTCGCGGCCATCGACGCTGACGATCTTCTCGTCCTTGACGTTGTAGGTGATGAGGCAGCCAACGCCGCAGAATGGGCAGACCGAATCGACCTTGCGGTCCACCGCCTGCGGCCCGATGTGCGACTTGGGCATCAGCGCGCCGGTCGGGCAGGCTTGAACGCATTCCCCGCAAGCCACGCACGTGCTCGCCCCCATCGGGTCGTCCAGGTCGAACACGATCTTGCTCGCTTCGCCGCGCATGGCATAGCCGATCACGTCGTTGACCTGCTCTTCGCGGCATGCACGCACGCAGCGATTGCACTGGATGCAGGCGTCCAGGTTCACCGCCATCGCGGGATGGCTGACGTCCGACGCCGGCTGCTCCCGCCTCAGGGCCCTGAGTTCGGGGCGCACCTGGATTCCCAGCTTGCTGGCCCAGGCGCTGAGTTCGCCGTGCTGCTGCGATTCATCGTCGCCGACCCACTTGTAGCCTTGGTCGGGCATGTCGGACAGCAGCATCTCCACGACCATCTTCTGGCTCTTGAGTGCGCGTTCGCTGGTCGATTGCACTTCCATGCCGGCCGTGACGTTGCGACAGCAGCTCGGCGCGAGCGTGCGCTCGCCCTTGACCTCGACCACACAAGCCCGGCAATTGCCGTCAGGCCGGTAGCCGTCCTTGAAGCAGAGGCGCGGGATGTCGATGCCGTGCCGGGCGCCTGCGGCGAGGATCGTTTCGCCTTCGAAGGCCTGGATGGTCTGGCCGTCGAGTCGGAACTCCACGGTTTGCGGCGTCAATTCCGCGATGCGTGCCGGGGCGTTCATGCTGCTTTCCCTTGTTCGGTTGCCGCGGGGTTCTTCAGTGGCGGAACGAAGGGCGGCGTGCCCTTTTCGCCGACTTCCTGCGGGAAGTATTTCTGCACGCAGCGGATCGGATTCGGCGCCGCCTGGCCCAGGCCGCAGATGGATGCATCGCCCATGACCTGGCTCAGATCTTCGAGCGTGACGTTGTCCCAGACGGGCGCCTGCATCAGGGCCGCGGCCTTGCCTGTACCGACGCGGCACGGCGTGCATTGGCCGCAGCTTTCATGCTCGAAGAAGCGCATGACGTTCAGTGCCGCGTCACGCGCCTTGTCCTGGTGGCCGAGGACCATGACCGCGGCCGAACCGATGAAGCAGCCGTGCGGCTGCAGGGTGTCGAAGTCAAGCGGCACGTCGCCCATCGAGGCCGGCAGGATGCCGCCCGAAGCACCGCCCGGCAGGTACGCATAGAACTCATGGCCGGGCAACATGCCGCCGCAGTATTCGTCGATCAGCTCGCGCACCGTGATGCCTGCGGGAGCCAGCTTGACGCCGGGCTCCGCGACACGGCCGCTCACGCTGAACGATCGCAGTCCCTTGCGTCCGTTGCGGCCGAAGCCCGAAAACCACTGCGGCCCCTTCTCCACGATGTCGCGCACCCAGTAGAGCGTTTCGAAGTTGTGCTCCAGCGTCGGCCGACCGAAAAGGCCGACCTGCGCGATGTAAGGAGGCCGCATGCGAGGCTCTCCGCGCTTGCCTTCGATGCTTTCGATCATCGCGGACTCCTCGCCGCAGATGTAGGCGCCAGCGCCGCGCCGAAGCTCGATCCGCGGCAGCGCGCAGGGCGGGTCCGCATAGAGCTTGTCCAGCTCGGACTGCAGCAGCGCGCGGCAGTCGTGGTATTCGTCGCGCAGGTACACGTAGCAAACGTCGGTGCCCACCACCTGCGCCGCAACCACCAGGCCTTCGAGAAAGCGGTGGGGGTCGCGCTCGAGATAGGTTCGGTCCTTGAAGGTGCCCGGCTCGCCTTCGTCGATGTTCACTGCCATCAGTCGCGGTGCCGGCTGGTCGCGGACGATGCGCCATTTGCGGCCCGCCGGAAAGCCCGCGCCGCCGAGGCCGCGCAGGCCCGAATCTTCCATGGCCTTGATGATGGACTCGTGCGCCTTCGTTCCGCTGGCGACTGCTGCCGCGAGCGCATAGCCGCCGTTCGCACGGTAGCTTGCGTAGCCGGTCGCCGGGGGTGTCGCTTCGACTTGGGCGACTGGAGGCGAAACGCTCTTTTCAGCGAAGGACGCGATGTCGAAAGGCATCGGAGAAGAGTGTCCAGGGCGTGCGGGCATGTCTGCGGCGGACCTCTTGCGTTCCACCTCGACAGCCTGCGCGACCTTTTCCACAGTCGCCAGTGGCACAGCCGTCTGATGCACCGCGACGGCGGGCGCCTGCTCGCACCGACCGATGCAAGGCGCGGCAATCACACGCACTTCGCTGCCAAGGATTGAAGGCAGCCTTGCCAGCAAGTCCTGCGCACCGCCCAGCTCGCACGCCAGGCTGTCGCACACACGCACGGTCAATGTCGCGGCCTGGTCGCCGGCTCGAATGACATCGAAGTGGTGATAGAAGGTTGCCACTTCGTAGACCTCGGCCATCGGGATGTTCATCTCCTTGGCCAGGGCCACCATGTGCCGCTCTTGCAGGCCCCGCCAAGCGTCGTTGATCTTGTGCAGGTTCTCGATCAGCAAGTCGCGCCGATGGCCTTCCGCGGGGCGCTCGCCGATGAGGGCGCGGACTTCGGCAATCGAAACCTCATCGGGCTGACGGCCTTTGAGCTTGCTCTTGCTGCGAATGCGCTGGCGAAGATCTTCGGCCGACGCGATTGCCACCGCCTTGACCTCGTTGCGCTGACCTGGGTGATTCATAGGGTGGGTCGTTCCTGCTGTATCGGCTTGATTGTTATCGATGGCTCAAGCCCAGGCTGACAGTGATACGTTCGCTGTCGATGCCTGGGCATGCGATGCCCTTTTTGCGTGGTGCGGACTGTCGTCGAGCGCGCCCGCTGGGTCAAATACGATTGCGCAATAGGCCGATTCAAGGAATGAATGACGGCAACCATCGGCATCGGCTATTGTTCACTTCATGCCCTCGTCCGGAACTCCAGCGCCCGATGGCGCCGGTCGCCCAACGCTCGACGTGGCCGTCGTCATGCGCCGCGAGCGCCTGCATGGCCCCTCTAGCCGCTGGCAGCAGTGGCGCTGGCGCCTCGAGCGCGTGATGCCCGACGAGCCGGGTTTCGGCACCGAGCCGCGCATGCTGCACTGCGAAAGTGGCGAGCAGCATTGGCTGCACCCCGGCTTCAAGGTCGAACTGTTTCGGGACGAAGCCGAGGGCTACCATCTGAACGCCACCGCGCCGGCCCCGTGTTGGTTCGTTCTCTGGCGCATGGACGAGGAGGCGACGCTCGGCCCTGAGCCAATCCCCCGCCCGGTCGTCGTGACCTTGAGCTACTACGAAGCCGGTCGCTGGCTGGACGCGCAGGAAACGGTCGAGCAGGTGCCGGCGCCGCCGGAGGTGATCGACTGGCTGCGCGCGTTCGTCGACGCGCACTACGTGATCGAGCCCAAGCGCCGTCGGCGGCCCGAGAGCTTCCGGCCGCTGGTGGACCGCTTCGGCAATGCCGCGAGCGTGACCACTGAAAAGAGGCGCGGACGGGGGGCTGGCGATGTCTGAAGGCTTCATGGGGCGATGGTCGCGGCGCAAGCAGGAGATGCGGGTCGGAAAGACAGCACCGGAAGAAGCACCCGTGCCGGTGCCCGCGCTGGCGCCTGTTCCGGCGACAGCGGCTGCGAGTGCGCCGGCCGCTTCCGCCCCAGCCTCCGGGCCCGAAGCCGAAGGAGAAAAACCTCCGGCGACACCGGCGCTCACCCTCGTGGATGTGCAGGGGCTGGGTGTCGAATCGGACTACAGGCCCTTCGTGGCCAAAGAGGTCGCGCCCGAGGTCAGGAATGCGGCCTTCAAAAAGCTTTTCTCCGATCCCCACTTCAACACAATGGACGGCCTCGACACCTACGTCGACGACTATTCGAAGCCCACGCCGCTGCCCGACAGCGTCCTGCGCCAAATGGCGAGCGCCAGCTTCCTGAAGCTTTTCGACGAAGTGCGCGAGCCGCCCCCCGCGGAACCCCCTAGGACCACGGAGGAGGAGGACGTGGCACAGTCTCAGGATTCCGGTGAAATTCCAAGCCCGCCGGTTGCCGAAGCGCAGCCGGCCAGCCAAGAGAGCGATGACGACCACGCTGATCTGCGACTGCAACCAGACGATGCCACTCGAGGCCAAAACCCTCGGAACGGCGCTGGCTGAAACGCTTCCCTTGCACTCGGCGCTGTGCCGCCGCGAAGCAGCGTCCTTCCAGCGCGCGATCCAGTCCGGCGACGACGTGGTGGTCGCCTGCACCCAGGAAAAGCGGCTGTTCGGCGAACTCGCCACGAGCACGCCCGACGCTGTCTCGCCGATCCGCTTCGTCAACATTCGCGAAACCGGCGGCTGGAGCCGCGACGCGAAACATGCAATGCCCAAGATCGCGGCGCTGCTGGCAGCGGCCGCGCTGCCTGAGCCCGAGCCCGTCGCGACCGTGGGCTACACGAGCCAAGGGCGGCTGCTGATCATCGGCGCACTCGATGCGGCCGAGCGCGCTGCAACGCTGGTCGGCGACACGCTCGAAGTGACTCTCCTGGCGCAGGGTCCCGGCGTACTTGGCGGCGCGCAGGAACGCCGTTGGCCCGTGATCGCAGGGCATATCGACTCGCTCACGGGCTGGCTCGGCGCGTTCACGCTTCGCTGGACGCGCGACAACGCGATCGACCTCGACCTGTGCACCCGCTGCAACGCCTGCGTTGCCGCCTGCCCGGAACAGGCGATCGGGCTGGACTACCAGGTCGACAACGCCAAGTGCACATCGCACCGGGATTGCGAGCGCGCCTGCACCGTCGCTGGTGCGATCGATTTCAGTCGCGAGCCGCAGGTGCTCGACGCGGCCTTCGACCTGGTGCTCGATCTCGGCACTGAGCCGCGCATCGACTGGCACGCGCCGCCGCAGGGCTACTTTCACCTGCCAGGCGGAGTCGCGCATGCCGAAGGCCTGCAGACGCTGCTGCGCCTGCGCGAGATGGTCGGGGAGTTCGAAAAGCCGAAGTTCTTCGATTACCGGCAGAGTCTTTGCGCGCACAGCCGCAACGAGGTGGTCGGCTGCAACGCCTGCGTCGAAGTGTGCTCGGCCCATGCCATCAGCAGCGAGAAGGACCGGCAGCGCATCGTGGTCAACCCGAACCTGTGCATCGGGTGCGGCGCCTGCACCACCGTGTGCCCCACGGGTGCGCTGGGGTACACCTATCCACGTGCGTCCGACCAAGGGCTCAAGCTGCGCACGCTGCTGGCGACCTATGGCGCGTCGGGCGGCCGCGATGCGGCACTGCTGCTGCACAGCCAGGAGGGCGGCCAGGCGCTGGTCGAACAGCTCGGAAGGCAGGCGCAACTTGGCAAGGCGCAGGGCCTGCCGGCGCGGGTGATTCCGGTTGGCCTCTTCCATGTGGCGAGCACGGGCGTCGACCTTTGGCTCGGTGCCATCGCTTTTGGCGCCTCTCAGGTGATTGCGCTGAGCACCGGCGAAGAAGCGCCACAGTACGTGACGGCGCTCAAGAAGCAGATGGAAATCGCACAGGCGCTGTTGCGGGGCCTGGGCTACTCCGGCACGCATTTTCACGTGGTCGAGACGAACTCGACGGCCGTGCTGGATGCCGCGCTTGCGGGTTTGAGCACGACGGCGCAGCGCGTGCCCGCCATCGCGGCCCGTTTCACGGCAGGAGCCGACAAGCGCAACCGGCTCGAGATGGCGCTCGATCACCTGATGAACGCAGCGCCCGCCTTGGCAGCGCAGGCCGAAGCATCGTTGGCGGTCGCGCTGCCCGCGGGCTCTCCGCTTGGCGCCGTCGCGGTCGACAAGGAAAAGTGCACCCTTTGCCTCGCCTGCGTCAGCGCCTGTCCTGCCGGCGCATTGCAGGACAGCCAGAGTGCGCCACAGCTGCGCTTCATCGAGAAGAACTGCGTTCAGTGCGGCCTGTGCGCGACGACCTGTCCCGAGGACGCGATCTCGCTCGTGCCACGCTTGCTGGCTTCGCCCGAGCGCAAGCAGTCGGTCCTTCTGAACGAGGCAAAGCCTTGGGCTTGCATCCGCTGCGGCAAGCCCTTCGGCACGCAAAAGGCGATCGAGGCCATGCTCGGCAGACTGGCTGGCCACGCGATGTTCCAGGGCGAAGCGATCGAGCGCCTCAAGATGTGCAGCGACTGTCGGGTCATCGACATCTACAGCGCCACCGACGAAGTGAAGATCGCGCCTTTATGAGCCACCAGCTTCCCACGTCCTCGGCACTGGACGAGGAGATCGCACGCGCCGAGCTCTACGGCCTGCTGGCGCGGCTCTGGTATGCGCCACCGGACGCCGAGCTGCTCGATGCCTTCCGGGTTGCACCAACGGAAGCGCCTGTCGCGGGTGCCTTTCTCGAAGAACCGTGGCGCCGACTCGTGGGCATCGCGAGCGACACCAGCGCCGCCGCCGCGCACGACGAATACGACGCGCTCTTCGGCGGCCTCGGCAAGCCCGAGATCGACCTTTTCGGCTCGCACTACCTGAGTGGCTTCCTCAACGACAAGCCACTCGTGCAGCTGCGCAACGATCTTGATCGGCTGGGCCTCACGCGTGCCGAGACCATCTCCGAAACTGAAGACCATATCGCCTGCCTGTTCGAAGTGATGCGCTACCTGATCGCCGGGGACGACGTCGAGGTCGCGAACCTGACCCAGCAGCAGGCCGTGTTCGCAAAGCACATCCAGCCGTGGCTGCCGGCCTTGTGCGAGACGGTGTCTCAGCATCCGAAGGCGCGGTTCTACGCGGCGCTCGCTGCCTTCACGCGCGCGTTCGCGGAAGTGGAGACGCAGGCTTTTGACATGCTGGCCTGAAACAAGGTCGTGCTGAACCGGAGCTAGCGGAATACGCGGTTGCCCACGGATGCGGCCTGGACTAGCATTTCAGGACAAGTAGCGGATTCGACGTCTCGTTAACTCTAGCCATTCCTGGAGTCAATATGCAGGACAGCCAGTGCGCCGGCCCCAAGCCGGCATCCCGTCGGAGATTCTTCCTTGGCGGTGCGTCCCTTGGCGCCGCCGTCACGGCCGTCTCCGTGTTGCCAAAGGTCGTCGACCCGCCGCCGGCGGTCGCTCCTTCAGCCCTGCCGCCCGCGCCTGAGAAAGGAGGCGGGTATTCCCTTAGCGAGCACGTCAAGCGGTACTACAAGACCGCGTCTGCCTGAGGAACTCCCGATGCTGCTGACAAAAAAAGCTCCAGGCACTCCCGGTCGAACCGCCGCCGGTGGGTCTGCAGCCGTCTCGCCGTTCGTCGACAGTCTTCGGCGCGGTCTCGCGAATGCCTTGCCGACCATGGACAGGCGCGCCTTCCTGCGGCGCTCGGGCCTCGGCGTCGGGGTCGGCGTGGCTGCCGGCCAGCTCACGCTGATGCGCAAGGCGCAAGCGGCCGACGCCACGCCCGTAGGCGTCGGTGCCGGCAAGATCGAAGTGAAGCGCACGGTGTGTTCGCATTGCTCGGTCGGTTGCGCCTCCGATGCGGTGGTCGAGAACGGCGTTTGGGTGCGCCAGGAGCCGGTGTTCGACTCCCCCATCAACCTCGGCGCTCACTGTGCAAAAGGTGCGGCATTGCGCGAGCATGGGCATGGCGAGTACCGGCTGCGCTATCCGATGAAGCTCGTCAACGGCAAGTACGAGCGCATCGGCTGGGACACCGCGCTCGACGAAATCGTCGCCAGGCTCAAGGAACTCACCAAGGCGAGCGGTCCTGACGCCATTTACTGGATCGGGTCGAGCAAGCACAGCAACGAGCAGTCCTACCTGCTGCGCAAGTTCGTCAGCTTCTTCGGGAGCAACAACTGCGATCACCAGGCGCGCATCTGTCACTCCACCACGGTCGCGGGTGTCGCGAACACATGGGGCTACGGCGCCATGACCAACTCGTACAACGACATGCGCAATGCGAAAGTCGCGATGTACATCGGCTCGAACGCGGCCGAAGCGCATCCGGTGAGCATGCTGCACATGCTGCACGCCAAGGAAACCGGCTGCAAGATGATCGTGGTCGATCCGCGATTCACACGCACGGCAGCGAAGGCGGACGAATACGTGCGCATTCGCTCGGGCTCGGACATCCCGTTTCTGTTCGGAATCCTGCACCACATCTTCAAGAACGGTTGGGAAGACAAGAAGTACCTCAATGACCGGGTCTACGGGATGGAAGAGGTTCGCGCGGAGGTTCTCTCGAAGTGGACGCCCGACAAGGTCGAGGAGGCCTGCGGCGTCAACGAAGCCCAGGTTCTCAAGGTCGCAACCTTGCTCAACGAGAACCGCCCGGGCACCATCGTCTGGTGCATGGGGCAAACGCAGCACACGATCGGCAATGCCATCGTGCGAGCCTCCTGCATCCTTCAGCTGGCCCTTGGCAACGTCGGCATGGCAGGCGGCGGCACCAACATCTTCCGCGGCCACGACAACGTGCAGGGTGCCACCGATGTCGGCCCCAATCCCGATTCACTGCCGGGTTACTACGGGCTGCTCGAGGGTTCGTGGAGGCACTTCGCCGGGGTCTGGGGCGTGGACTACGAATGGATCAAAGGCCGCTTCGCGTCGCCCGCGATGATGACCAAGCCAGGCATCACCGTGTCGCGCTGGATCGACGGGGTGCTCGAGAAGAACGAGCTGATCGACCAGGATTCGAACCTGCGCGGCGTCTTCTACTGGGGACATGCGCCCAATTCGCAGACGCGCGGGCTCGAGATGAAGCGGGCCATGGACAAGCTCGACCTGCTGGTGGTGGTGGACCCCTATCCATCGGCCACGGCGGCGATGGCCGCGATGCCGGGCCGGCCCGAGGACCAGAACCCGAACCGCGCGGTCTATCTGCTGCCGGCCTGCACGCAGTTCGAGACCAGCGGATCCGTCACGGCCTCCAATCGTTCCCTGCAGTGGCGCGAGAAAGTCATCGATCCGCTGTGGGAAAGCCGCAGCGATCACATGATCATGCAGCAGTTTGCCGATCGCCTTGGCTTCGGCAAGGAGCTCAGCAAGAACTACAAGATGCAGAAGGTCAAGGGCATGGACGAGCCCTTGCCGGACGACATCCTGCGCGAGATCAACAGGTCCTGCTGGGCGGTCGGCTACACCGGCCAGAGCCCCGAGCGGCTTCAGGCCCACATGCGCAACATGAGTGCCTTCGACGTGCGTACCCTCAAGGCCAAGGGCTCTGTCAAGGACAAGGTCAACGGCTACGACATCGAAGGCGACTACTTCGGCTTGCCGTGGCCTTGCTACGGAACTCCGGAACTCAAGCATCCCGGCTCGCCAAATCTCTATGACACCTCCAAGCACGTGATGGACGGCGGGGGCAACTTCCGTGCGAACTTCGGCGTGGAGCGCGACGGCAAGAATCTCCTGGCCGAAGACGGCTCCTGCTCGCTGGGCGCCGACATCACCACGGGCTACCCTGAGGTCGACCACCTGCTGCTGAAGAAACTCGGCTGGTGGGACGAACTCACCGAAGCCGAGAAGCCCAAGGCTGAAGGCAAGAACTGGAAGACGGACAACTCCGGCGGGATGATTCGCGTGTTCATGAAGAACCACGGCTGCCATCCCTTCGGCAATGCGAAGGCGCGAGCGGTGGTGTGGAACTTCCCGGACGGAATTCCGCAGCACCGCGAGCCGCTCTACGGCACGCGGCCCGACCTGGCAGTGAAGTATCCGACGCACGACGACAAGATGGCGTTCTGGCGCCTGCCCACGCTCTACAAGAGCATCCAGCAGAAGAACATTGCCGACAAGCTGGCCGAGAAGTTCCCGTACATCATGACTTCGGGGCGGCTCGTGGAGTATGAGGGCGGCGGCGAGGAAACGCGCTCCAACCCCTGGCTGGCCGAGTTGCAGCAGGAGATGTTCATCGAGATCCATCCCAAGGTCGCGGCCGAGAAGAACATCCGCAACGGTGAGCGTGCCTGGGTGCATACGCCTACGGGCGCCAAGCTCAACGTCCAGGCGCTAGTGACCGAGCGCGTCGGGCCCGACACGGTGTTCATGCCGTTCCACTTCTCGGGCCGCTGGCAGGGAGCGGATCTGCTCGCCTACTACCCCAGCGGCGCGGCGCCGATCGTGCGCGGCGAGGCGATCAATACGTCGACCACCTACGGCTATGACAGCGTCACCATGATGCAAGAGACCAAGACCACGATCTGCAACATCGAGAAAGCCTAGGAGCTGCCATGGCAAGAATGAAGTTCGTCTGCGATTCCGAGCGTTGCATCGAGTGCAACGGCTGTGTCACAGCATGCAAGAACGAGAACGAGGTGCCATGGGGCGTGAACCGCCGCCGCGTGGTCACGCTCAACGACGGCGTGCCGGGTGAGAAGTCGATCTCGGTGGCCTGCATGCATTGCTCCGACGCGCCCTGCATGGCGGTGTGCCCCGTGCAATGCTTCTACCGCACCGAGGAAGGCGTGGTGCTGCATGACAAGGACGTGTGCATCGGCTGCGGCTACTGCTCCTACGCCTGTCCATTCGGCGCACCGCAGTTTCCGTCGGAGGGAAGATTCGGAGCGCGCGGCAAGATGGACAAGTGCACCTTCTGCGCCGGCGGCCCCGAAGCCAACGGCTCGGAAGCGGAGTTCGAGAAGTACGGCCGCAACCGCCTGGCCGAAGGCAAGCTGCCCGCCTGCGCCGAGATGTGCTCGACAAAGGCGCTCCTGGCCGGCGACGGGGACGTGGTGGCGGACATCTTTCGCACTCGCGTGTTGCATCGCGGCAAAGGCGCCGAGGTCTGGGGCTGGGGCACGGCCTACGGTTCGCAGCAGGCCGGAAACCCCCCTGCCCCTGCTGGAGAAAAGAAGTGAGGTCCGCGACAGTGGCCTTCCTCGCGCTTGCGTCCAGTGCGACGCTCCTTGCTGCCTGCACCGAGAAGCCGCAGACGAACGCCGAGGGCGTGAAGTACGACGCGACACCCTGGAGTGGCACGGGCACGCAGCCCAACACCGCAACAGCCTTCACCGCGCCCGGTTGGAAGGTCGGCGACAAGAGTTCGTGGGAGCAGCAGATCAAGCTTCGCTCCGACGGTCAGAACGAGTACACCAAGGAAAACTGAGCCGGAGGCCGCATGAGCATGAGCTTCACCGACCGCATCCGCCAGGCCTTGACCGCAGCGCTGGCAGCCACGCTGCTGGGGTGCGGTGCGGCGGCGCTGGCACAGGCCGCCGAGCCGGCGCCACAAACAGAAGGCGGCATCCGTAGCCAGAACATCTTCGAGGTCAAGCCCGAGGCCAGCGCCGACCCGAACTACCTCACGCAGACCAACGGCGAGCGCAACCGGGTACAGCCCGGCAACAACGCGCCGATGTGGCGCCAGGTGAGCGGCGGCGTCACCGGCTACAGCAGCCTGCCCTCGAGCGAGGCGCCGGAAGCTGGCAACCTGATCCAGCGCTTCGTGCAGTATCCAGGCTCGCGCTTCACCAACGCCGGCGAGGCCTGGCGCCAGGTGCGCAACGACTGGATCATTCCATATGGCGCAGCGCTGCTCTTCGTCACGCTGCTCGCGCTGGCGATCTTCTACTTCACCCGCGGCCCGATGCGCCTGCATGGTGCGAAGACTGGCCGCAAGATCGAGCGCTTCACGCCCTTCGAGCGCGCCACGCATTGGTCGAATGCCATCGCGTTCGTCGTGCTCGCGCTGTCGGGCATCGTGATGGCATTCGGCAGGTTTTTCCTTCTGCCAGTGCTTGGCGGATCTCTGTTCGGCTATCTCACCTATGTGCTCAAGACCGTGCACAACTTTGTCGGGCCCCTGTTTGTGGTGAGCACGATCTTCATGATCTTCACCTTCATTCGAAGCAACTGGCCGCGCGCGGAGGACATCACCTGGCTGCGCCATGGCGGCGGCTTGTTCGGCGGCAAGGAGCCGGCGTCGCATCGCTTCAACGCCGGCGAGAAGCTGGTGTTCTGGGGCGGCGTGCTCTTTCTCGGCAGCATCGTCATCGGCTCGGGACTGTTCCTGGACAAGCTGCTGCCAGGCATCGTCTACACGCGTGGCGCGATGCAGATCGCGCACATGGTGCATGCCGTCGCCACGCTGTGCATGATGGCCCTGATCATGGGTCACATCTACATCGGCACGCTGGGCATGACGGGTGCCTACAAGGCGATGCGCGAAGGCTACGTCGACGAGACCTGGGCGCGCGAGCACCATCGGCTCTGGTACGACGACATCGCGGCGGGCAAGATCCCGGCGCAGCGCACGCCGAAGCCCGGCGATCCGGGCCCGGCCCATGTGACGCCGCTGAGCGCGCGAGGAAGCTCCGTATGAAGCGCGAACTGACGCCATTTGCGCTGGCACTCGCATTGATCGGGTCATCGGCGTTCGCCAAGCTGCCGGCACCCACGCCCGAAGCCCAGGCCAAGGCAGCGGAAGCAGCCGCCCGCACGGCGTGGAACACCAAGAGAGACGCATACCAGCTCTGCAAGGCGCAAGACCGGGTCGCAGCAAAGTACCGCGCCAGTGCCGAAGCAGCCGGCAAGCCGTTGCCGACGGCGATGACGACGCCACCTTGCGTGGACCCGGGCCCGTATGTGGCCCCGGCGCCGACGGGCGAGACCAAGCCGATCGAAGCCTCGGGCGCGCATTCGCCATCCACCACGGCGACTGCCCCGCCGAGTTCGAACCAGACCTCGGCCGAGACCAATCCCGCTCCGAAGAAGTAATTCCGCCGCTCTCGCGCAAGCGCAGCGCTGGCCATCTCTCAAGCGCCGCGTCCGCGAGGCCGCTGCGTCCAAATCCTATACTGGCCGCATGCCGACACCCGAACGAACCGTCCCCGCCGATGTGCGCATGCGCGGCTTCACGCAGCGCGCGGAGGTGCCCGCGGCGCTCGCCTGGATCGACGCCCATACGCCGCTGCTGCATGGCGAATCCGTGGCGGTCGAAGAGGCCACAGACCGGGTGCTTCTGAGTGATCTGATCGCCCCCATCGCGGTGCCCGAGTTCGAGCGCGCGGCCATGGACGGCTATGCGCTGCGCGGCAGCGACACCACAGGCGCCGGCGACTACAACCCGCTGGAGTTCGCGCTCGTGGGGCATGCATGGCCCGGCCGGCCTTTCGAGGGCGCAGTGCCCGCGGGCGCAGCGCTGCGCATCATGACCGGCGCCCCGGTGCCGCACGGACTGGATGCCGTGGTGCCGGCCGAATACGCGAGCGAACAGGATGGGCGCCTGACCATCACGCGGGCCGTCGCCCCGGGCCAGCACGTGGGCCACATCGGCGAAGACATTGCGTGCGGCACCACGGCGCTGGTCGCCGGCCGGCGTCTGCGGCCGCAGGACACAGGCTTGGCCGCCTCGCTCGGTTTCGCTCATCTGGAGGTGGTCCGCCGCCCCCGTGTGCGACTGCTGGTGACCGGCAACGAAGTGCGCCCGCCCGGCGAACCCAAGGGGCCTTGCGAGATCTACGACGCCAACTCGATGACCTTGCGTGGCCTGGTCGCGCGCGACGGTGGCCTGCTCGAATCGCATCAGCGATTGGGCGACGACCCGCGGGTCATTGCACAGGCGCTGGGAGCGGCGGGTGCCGACGTCGTGCTCGTCTCCGGCGGCTCCAGCGTGGGCGCCGAGGACCATGCGCCGCGCCTTCTGGCCGAACTGGGCGAACTGGCGATCCACGGCATCGCGATGCGGCCTTCGAGCCCGGCGGGCATGGGCCGCGTGGGCGACGCGCTGGTGTTCCTGCTGCCGGGCAATCCCGTCTCGTGCCTGTGCGCCTACGACTTCTTTGCCGGCCGCGCGATTCGTCGACTCGGCGGCCGGCCCGCCGACTGGCCCTACCCCAAGACCCGCGCCATCGTGGCGCGCAAGATCGTCTCGCAAGTGGGACGCGTCGACTACGTCCGCGTGAAGATCGGCACATCGGGTGTCGAGCCGCTTGCGCTGTCCGGCGCGTCCATGCTGAGCTCGACCACGCGGGCCGACGGGTTCGTGGTCGCTCCCGCCGAAAGCGAAGGCTTCGGACCCGGGACTGAAGTCACTGTTCATCTCTACGAGTGCCCGTGAAAGCCCAATCGCAATTTCTCGATGTCGTCACGCGCGACGAGGCCGAGCGCCGGTTCCGCGAGCACCTGAAGCTCTCGCCACTGGGCTCCGAGACCATTTCTCTCGCCGACGCTCTGGGCAGGGTGCTCGCCGAAGACGTGATCGCCGCCATCGACGTGCCCGGCTTCGATCGTTCGAATGTCGACGGCTTTGCCGTGCAGGCCGCCGACACCTGGGGCGCGATGGAGGAGCAGGCGCGCACGCTGGCGCTCACCGGAGAGACGCTGGCGCCGGGCATGGTTCCGCGCCACGAGGTGGCAAGCGGCCAGGCGACGGCGATCGCCACAGGCGGCATGCTGCCGCGCGGCGCCGATGCGGTGGTGATGGTCGAATACACCGATGCCGATGCGGACGATGGCCGAGTGCAGATCCGCCGCGTCGCCACGGCGGGCGAGAACGTCAGCTACGCCGGCACCGACATCGCGCGCGGCGAAACCGTGCTGCGCGCTGGGCAGGTTCTGAGTTCGCGCGAGATCGGCGTGCTCGCGGCGCTCGGTCTTGCGAAGGTCAGCGCCCACCGCAAGCCGCGCGTCGCCATCTTCTCCACCGGCAACGAGATCGTTGCGCCCGGCGCGCCATTGCCCACGGGAGCCGTCTACGACTCCAACGCAGCCATCATCAGCGCCGCCGTCGAGGAACTCGGTGGCGAGCCCGTGCGCCTGGGCGTGATTCCGGACGACGAGGCTGCGCTGTCGGCGGCGCTCATGCGGGGGCTCGATTGCGATGCGGTGGTGTTCTCGGGCGGGACATCCAAGGGCGAAGGCGACCTCTCCTATCGGGTGGTCGCCGCGCTTGGCGACCCGGGCGTGGTGGCGCACGGTGTCGCGCTCAAGCCTGGCAAGCCGGTGTGCCTGGCTGTCACGCGGGGCAAGCCTGTGGTGATCCTGCCGGGGTTTCCGACTTCGGCGGTCTTCACGTTCCATGAATTCCTGGCGCCAGTGATCCGCGCCTTCGCAGGCCTGCCTCCGGAGCGGCGCAACCATGTGGCGGCCACGCTGCCCATGCGCGTGAATTCCGAGCGTGGCCGGACCGAATACCTCCTGGTCGGCTTGGTGCCGAGCGAAGCAGGCATGGCGGCCTATCCGATGGGCAAGGGTTCGGGCTCGGTCACCACCTTCAGTGGAGCGGATGGCTTCATCACCATCGGCCAGCACACGGAAATCGTCGATGCGGGCGCGCCCGTGCAGGTGCAGTTGCTGAGCCAGGGGCTCGATGCTGCCGACCTCATCTTCATCGGCAGCCATTGCGTCGGGCTCGATTGGCTGATCGGCGAGCTGACACGCCAGGGGCTTCGCATCAAGGCCATGAACGTCGGCAGCACCGGCGGGCTGATGGCCGCCAAGCGCGGCGAATGCGATCTGGCGGGCATTCATCTGATGGACCCGGCGACCGGTGTCTACAACCTGCCGCTGCTCACGCCGGCGCTCGAATTGATCACCGGATACGGTCGCATGCAAGGCATCGTCTACCGCCCGTCGGATGCGCGCTTCGAGGGGCGTGATGCTGCCGCCGCCATCGCAGCGGCAATCAACGAGCCCAGTTGCACGATGGTGAATCGAAACGCCGGCAGCGGAACGCGCATCCTCATTGACCGCCTGCTCGACGGCGCCAGGCCGGCAGGCTACGGCGTGCAGACCAAGTCGCACAACGCAGTGGCGGTCGCCGTCACGCAGCAGCGCGCCGACTGGGGCCTGGCGATCGACACTGTCGCGCGGCAATACGGCCTCGGCTTCATCCCGGTCCAGGAAGAGCGCTATGACTTCGTCGTGCCGAAGGCGCGCAGGGACCGTGCGCCGGTGCAAGCCTTCATCGCCCTGCTGCAATCGGAAGCGGCTCGCGAGGCACTGAGCCGGCTGGGCTTTCGCATCGACATTGCAAGCCGAGCGTGAACACCTTTGCGGATAGCTTCGCTGCGGCGGGGGGCCTCGTTGTATCGGTGGATCCTGTATTGCTGGCCATCGTCGGTCGTTCGCTCGCGGTCAGCGCAGCGGCTTGCGTTGCGGGATGCACTTTCGGCCTCTTGATGGGCGCTTGCCTTGCGGTGACCCGCTTCACCGGGCGCGGCGTGTTGCTCACACTGCTCAACACGCTGCTGGCATTGCCTTCGGTGGTGGTGGGGCTGGTCGTCTACCTGCTTCTGTCGCGCTCGGGGCCGCTCGGCTTCCTGGGCTGGCTCTTCAGCTTCAAGGCGATGGTGATCGCGCAGACGATCCTCGTGCTGCCCGTGGTCACCGCCCTCACCCGCCAGACCATCGAAGATGCCGATCGCGCTCACGGCGAGCAGTTGCGCTCCCTGGGCGCCGGCTCATTCATGCGTGCGTTGCTGCTCGTGTGGGACGAGCGCTATGCGCTGGTTACCGTGGTCATCGCCGCCTTCGGCCGTGCGGTGTCGGAAGTCGGTGCGGTGATGATCGTGGGCGGCAACATCGACGGTTTCACACGGGTGATGACCACAGCCATCGCGCTGGAAACCAGCAAGGGCGACCTGCCCCTCGCACTGGCGCTCGGGTTCGTGCTGCTGGCAGTGGTGCTGTTGCTCAACATCGGCATTGCAATATTGCGCGGCTGGCGCGAGCGCGTCGACGGCGGCGCGCTGGATGCATCTGCGCGGCGCCGGATCGAGGTGGCCTCGTGAAGCTATTCGATCTGCAAGGTGTCGACGTGCGCTTCGGCCACGTGCAGGCCCTCGTCGGGGTCAGTTTGTCGATCCGCTCCGGAGAACGGGTCGCACTGATCGGCGCGAACGGCAGCGGCAAGAGCACCTTGCTGCGCGTGCTGCACGGCCTCGTGGCGCATGCCGAGGGCACATTCGACAACAAGGTTCAGCGCTGGGCACAGGCCATGTTGTTCCAGCGGCCGCACTTGCTGCGCGCCAGCGTCCGCAACAACGTCGCGCTCCCGCTCTGGCTGCACGGCACGCGATGGCGTGAGGCGCAGTTCCAGGCAAGCCTTGCCCTCGATCGGGTCGGGCTGGCCGACCTCGCGCGGCGAAACGCGCGCACGCTCTCGGGCGGGCAGCAGCAGCGCGTGGCGCTCGCGCGCGCATGGGTGCTGCAGCCGGACGTGTTGTTCCTCGACGAGCCGACCGCGAGCCTAGACCCCACTGCCAAGCGCGAGGTCGAGCGATTGATCGGCACCGCAGCCGATGGCCGCACGCTGGTGTTCGCCAGCCACAACCTGGGTCAGGTGAAGCGGCTCGCAAGCCGTGTCATCTACCTGGAGCACGGTCGCATCGTGGTCGATCTGCCTGTTCATGAATTCTTCGCCGGCCCTTTGCCGGACGAAGCCGCCCTGTTCCTCAAAGGAGAGTTGGTATGAGAAAGATATTTTGTGCGCTCGTCATCTCGGCGAGCGCCTTGGCTGCACAAGCAGAGACGATCACGATGGCATCGACCACCTCGACAGAGCAGTCGGGTTTGTTTGCGCATCTGCTGCCAGCGTTCAAGCAGGCCAGCAACATCGACGTCAAGGTCGTGGCAGTCGGCACCGGCCAGGCGATCGACATGGCCAAACGGGGCGATGCCGACGTGCTCTTCGTGCACGACACGGCGGCCGAAGAGAAATTCGTCGCGCAAGGTTTTGCAGCCAGGCGCCTGCCTGTCATGTACAACGACTTCGTCCTTGTCGGGCCGAAGAACGACCCGGCCGGCGTGAAGGGCAAGGACATCGTCGCCGCGCTGAAGAAGATCGCCGCGGCCAACGCACCCTTCGTCTCACGCGGCGACAACAGCGGCACCGATGCGGCCGAGCGCCGGTTGTGGGCGCAAACCGGCATTGCCCCATCTGCCCAGCCTTTACCCAGCGACAAGAAGGGGGCTGGCTACAAGGAATGCGGCTGCGGAATGGGACCGGCGCTCAACATCGCTGCATCGAGCGGTGCCTACGTGATGAGCGATCGTGGCACCTGGCTGAGCTTCAAGAACCGTGCGGACCTGGCGGTGCTCGTCGAAGGTGACAAGCGCCTGTTCAACCAGTATGGCGTGATGGTCGTCAGCCCCGCGAAATTCCCGCAGCTCAACAGCGCGGGCGCACAGAAGTTCGTCGACTGGGTGACCTCGCCGGCCGGGCAATCGGTGATTGCAAGCTACAAGATCGGCGGCGAGCAGTTGTTCTTTCCCAATGCAAGCAACTAGATCGCTTCACGCCGCGCGAACGAACGACAGCCCCAGCGGGCGAGCGTGGATCGAGCGGCCCCTCAGGGAGCGGCCGGAAAGCTCACGACACCGCCGCCGAGCGGCAGCGCGTTGCGCCGTTCGCCCGTGACCGCGGTCGAGATCGGGATTGGCTCCAGCGTGTCGAAATACGGCAGCACCTGGGCGAGCGGCGGCGTGCGTCCGGTGAGCATGAGGGCGTCGAACTCGTAGGGCAGGCCGTTCGCGTGCAGGACCGACAAGCGATCCATCACCTGGAAGTGCGCGTGCGGCCCGCCGCCAGTGCCTGAGCTGCCGGCCTTGCCCATCGGCTGCCCGCGCGCGACGCGATCGCCCGGCTTGTACGACGCCCTCACGCCGGCACGGCGCGACGTGCTCGAGTCGATCAATCTCCTGCCGGAACGCGTCGCCACGGTGGCTTCTTTCGAGCAGGTGACTTCAGCTCCAGGCGTGCGCCAGGTGCCGATGACCATCCTGACGGCCGACCAGCCCCCGATCACCGCCCAAGACATCGCCAGCGGCGCCTTCCCGCCGAACGTGACCGCCGAGTTCATCGAGGCGCTGTGGTCGGCGCAAGTCTCGGCGCAGGACGCTCTCGCCAAGCGCTTCCCCGGCGCCAGGCATGTCACCGAGACCCGCAGCCGCCACTACATCCATCTGAGCAGCCGCGGATCGTGGCCGACGCGATCCGTGAAGTCGTCGACGCCGCGCGTCGCTGACCGGTCGGCGCGTTGGACGGATTCATTCCAGGCCGAGTGTTTCGATGATTGACTGCGACAGCACGGCAGCCGCTGGTCCGATGTCGATCCGGATCGCCGGCTCTGGCTCCGAAGGCTCCTCCAGATCGGCAAACTGGCTGTCCAGCAGACTCGTCGGCATGAAATGGCCGTGGCGTGCCGCCAGCCGCGTGGCAATCATTTCTCGAGAGCCGGCGAGATAGACGAACATCACGCCCGAGCCCCGGCGGTTGATCACGTTGCGATAAGAGCGCTTGAGGGCGGAACACGTGATGACGCCGTTTTCACCGGCATCGATGCGCGCATCGACCCAGTCGGCGATCTTCTCCAGCCAGGGCGCGCGATCTTCATCGTTGAGCGGATGCCCGGCCTTCATCTTCTCGACGTTCGATGGCGGATGCAGTTCATCGCCTTCCTCGAAAGGCCAACCCAGTCGGCCCGCGAGTATCGCCGCGACGGTCGTCTTGCCGCAGCCCGAGACTCCCATGAGCACCAGAACAATAGGTTGCGCCTGGGAGCGTCGCCCGGACGCGGATGTTCGTTCAGCCAAGCTGTGTCCTCGAAAGTGAAGCGGTATGGTGCCCATTGGCCTGGGCCAGTGCAAGCAATGATTGTTCGAATCTCGCGCAGCGCGCGCAGCGCTGGCCGCACCCGGCAGATCATCCTCAAACCCGCATGCGCAGACCAAAATGCCGGCGGTTGGCCCAGAGGTTGACCAGCGCGTCGAGCTCTGTCGCATAGATCGCCGCCTGCGGTGGCCCGAAGGTGCCATTGCCGCTGGGACTGGTGCGCATGGTCGCGTGCCAAAAGCCGTCCGACCGCTTCCTGTATTGGCCGAGGAACTCACAGCCCAGCGGCGCCGCGATCGAAAAATCGCATCGCCGGAGAAGGAGGCCATCGCTCTTCGAGCCCTCCACGCCTCTCGTCGAGACGAGCATGTGCTCCCCATCATCCTGGAGAACGCTCTCTCTCGGGATGCGGGTCAGCAGTTCCGGCGAAGGTCTTGATTCTGGCTTGTCCATAGCTCCTCCTTTATCGGCCGTCGTCCGACAAGTTGAAGGTGTGCGAATGGAAAAAGTTCATCCAGCGTTCATTTCGGAGGCCATTCCGCCCGAGACATGCCATATGTCGCAAGTAGACTGCGTGTGGCATGTCGATTTCCCCCGCGCTCGTTCGTCGTATGAACGAGGGCCGTCCTCTGCACTTCAGGAGAAAACATTCATGGGTACCAACACTGTCCGTTTGCACCGCGTCCTGCGCGCGCCGGCCGAGCGCATCTATCGCGCCTTTGTCGATCCCGCCGCTTTCGAGCGCTGGCTGCCGCCGTTCGGATTCCTCGGCAAGGTCCACAGCATGGAACCGGTGGTCGGCGGAGCCTGGCGCATGTCCTTCACCAACTTCGGCACCTGCAACAGCCACTCTTTCGGCGGCAAATACCTGGAACTGGTTCCGGGCCAGCGCATTTCCTATGACGCCACCTTCGATGATGCGAACCTGCCCGGCGCCATGAAGACCACGGTGACGCTCACGCCCGTATCGTGTGGCACCGAAATGTCGGTGGTGCAGGAAGGCATCCCGGAGGTGATCCCGCCGGAAATGTGCTACCTCGGCTGGCAGGAATCGCTCATCGCATTGGCCCAACTGGTCGAGCCGAACATTCCGGGCTGAGGGTCTCGCCGTTGCGCTCGCCGGCCTGCGATCAGCGTGGGGGCGGCAGCGCCCGCAGAACGTCCCTGAAAACCCCGAACTGCAACTTGAACGCTTCCGGGCTGTAGTCCTGGTAGTAGCCTGCCGTCACCACGACCACGAGGTCGCGCTCGGGGACGATGCGGATTGACTGCCCGCCTCGCCCGAGTGCGCCAATCCAATGGACCCCACCTGCAGGAGTCTGGACGCGGCCGAGCCACCACAGATACCCATAGTTCTGACCGTCCGTCGTCTTGACCTTTGGGGACGTCGAGGTCTCGATCCATTCCCTGGAGACGGTTTGTCGGCCGTTCCATCGCCCGCCCGCGAGCACGAGCTGTCCGATCTTTGCCATGTCGCGCGGCCGCATGCGCAATCCACCTCCGGCATCCGTATGCCCCTTGACGCGGCGCCACTCAAACTGCGTGATGCCCAGAGGCTCGAACAACACTTCCCGGGCGAATTCGTCCAGAGGCTGTCCTGTCGCCTTCCGAACAATGGCGGACACCAGCGCAAGCGCCCCCGTGTTGTAGAAAAACTCTCGGCCCGGCGGCGCAGTGGACGCCAGGCCAAGGACGTAGCGACAGGGATCTGCCGCCCGCCGCATGCGCGACTCATCGTTGTTCTCCTCGGTGGCCGGAGCCGCCTCCACCCACTCAAGGCCCATCGTCATGGTGAGCACGTGCACCAGTTGGATGCGATCCTTTTCAGGCGAACGCAAATCCGCGTACTCGGGGAAGAAGCTGAAGATCGGTTCGTTGACGCTGCGGATCAATCCGCGATCGATGGCGATCCCGAGTGCAAGCGACGCAACGCTCTTTGAAACCGACTTCAGGTCATGCAGCATGTCGGTGTCGAAGACGACATCCTTGACCCGGCTGCCAGAAAAGAAACCGGGGACCTCATCGGGACCGCTGAAGTACTTCTCGAACACCAGCTTCCCTCCGCGGGCGACCAGCACGGCATGGATGTTGGATGAGACCGCGAGCTGATCAGCCATCCCGCACAGCACCGCGGCATCGACGAGCTGGTCGTCTCCCGCGTTCAGCGCACCGCAGCGAGCGAGCGGACCCGCGAACGCCGGCAATCCGGGGAGGGATGCAAGCGCAGTCCCGCCAACGAGTGAAGCAAACTGGCGCCGTCTCATGTTGCCTCCATTGGCCCACATGAATCTGACGCGGTCAATCGGGCCTGAGTCCCTGCGCCAGCCTGGCAGCAACCCCTTGCGCGTCCGTCAGCGCGTTGGCGAACACGGCGTCGGAGCGTTGAAGCGCTCTCGTACTGTATTGCCCGACCATGATGTCGCGCAGCTTGGCACGGTCGACCGCCGCCTTTCGTTCGAGCACGGCCATCAGGTACTCGAGCTGCATCACGCTGGCCGCATAGATCGCCACCGAGGGCGCTCCAGCCAGGCGGCTGCGCGCCATATCGAGGGCAGCTCCAACAGTGGCGGTCGCATCCAAAATGGTCTCCTGAAATCTGGGGGGACGGGTGCTGTATGGCGGGTGGGGGTACCTTGCGCGCGTGCGATTGAACGACGGAGTTCAAACAATTGCACGCCCGACGTTGGGCTAGGCGTGAGACGCATTCGCCAGTAGGCTTCGCGCCAGATGGCAGCAGTGACCGATTCCGCGCCACCCCGATCGCCTTTGCGAGCCTCCGGCGACTCGGAACTCCACTTATGCCTCCAGGGACGGTGCGCGGTGAAACTTCACCGGCGCACCGGCTTGCACGCCGGCTGCGCGCGCCCGCAGCTGCCCGCAGCCGCCGTCGACATCCTGCCCGGCCGAATAGCGCAGCTTCGTCAGGATGCCGCGCTCGTGCAGCGTGCGCGCAATCGCCTTGCAGCGTTCTCCCGACGGGCGACTGAACGCCACCCCCTCCACGGCGTTGAAGGGAATCATGTTGAGCACGCCGTACTTGCCCGAGAGCAGCCGCACGATGCCTTCGATTTCCTCTTCACTGTCGTTGATGCCTTCCAACAGCGTCCACTGGTATTGAATCGGATAGCCGGTCGCGCGCGCATAACTCTCGCAGGCGGCAACCAGTTCCTGGGGGCTCAGGTTCGGCGCGCGCGGAAGGAGCCTTCTGCGCAACTCGGCGTTGGTCGTATGCAGCGACAGTGCCAACGCCGGCTTGACGCGGCCCTGCTGCAGTCGCTCGAAAACGCGAGGATCGCCCACCGTGGAGAACACCAGGTTCTTGTGCCCGATGTTGCCCGCGGTGCCGAGCAGATCGATTGCTTCCATCACGTTGTCGAGGTTGTGTGCCGGCTCGCCCATGCCCATGAACACCACCTTGCGCACGGGCCTGCGGGTGCGCGCGAGAGCGACCTGGGCAATGATCTCCGCGCTCCCGAGTTGGCGCAGCAGTCCGTCGCGACCGGTCATGCAGAACTGGCAACCGACGGCGCATCCGACCTGCGAGGACACGCACAGACCCTCTCTGGGCAGCAACACGCTTTCGACGGTCTGCCCGTCCGCCAAGGCGACCAGCAGGCGTTCTGAACCATCGGCGCCGGGGTGGATGGCCCGAATGCGCGCCAAGCCCGCGAGTTCAGCCTCGATGGAAGGCAGCGCCGCAAGCAATGATGACGGGAAGAAACTCTCCGGCCGGCGTTTTCCGCTCCTGCGCGGCAGCGCGTGCGACCACAGCCTGAGGACGCGATGTTCGTGCAGCGGGCCCGCTCCGGCGTCCTGCAGCCGTCGTTTGATTTCGTGGATTCGCGTCGACATCCGGGCGATTGTGATGGATGAGACAGAAGCCGAGGCATTGAGTCTGCTTGCGACTACAGCAGCCGCTCCGCGTCGGGCGCTAGGGTCGATCATGGCGTCCGAGCTTCCTTCCGAGCATTCATTTGCGCCTCGTTTCGGCAGCGTGCAACCGATGCTCGCATCCGTTGCGGCGCAAGTGCCCGAAGGCGAAGGCTGGCTCTACGAGCCGAAGTGGGATGGCTTCCGCGCGATCGTGTTTCGGGAAGGCGGCTCGGCGCGCCTTCAGAGCCGCGATACGAAGCCGCTCGATCGCTACTTTCCGGAACTGCTCGAAGCGCTCGCGCGTGCGCTCCCCGAGGGCTGCGTGCTCGACGGCGAGATCGTCGTCGCCGGCCCGAACGGCCTGGACTTCGACGCGTTGCAGCAGCGCATTCACCCGGCTGCGTCCCGCATCGAGCGGCTCGCGCACGAGACCCCGGCCTCTTTCGTCGCCTTCGACCTGATCGCGGTGGACGGCGCGGACATATCGGACCGGCCGCAGGATGAGCGTCGGATGCTGCTGGAGGCGCTGCTCATGGACGTGCCACCGCCCATCCATCTCACGCCCATGACCACTTCGCACGGCACGGCCGTCGGATGGCTGCAGTCTTTCGAAGGGGCCGGTCTCGACGGCGTTGTCGCCAAGCCGGCGGACAGCCCGTATCGGCAGGGCCAGCGCGCCATGCTGAAGATCAAGCACGTGCGCAGCGCCGATTGCGTGGTCGCCGGTTTTCGTTGGCACAAGAGCGGCGAGGATGCGGTCGGCTCACTGCTGCTGGGCCTCTACGACGACGACAACGTGCTTCAGCATGTCGGTTCGACGTCGGCTTTCAGCATGGAGACGCGACGCGCACTCGCCAAGGAACTGGCGCCATTGCGGCCGAAGACACTGGACGGCCATCCGTGGGCGCGCTGGGGCGATCCGAACGGCCAGGCGGTGCAGCGCATGCCTGGGGCGCAGAGCCGATGGAGCAGCGGCAAGGATCTGAGCTGGCAACCGCTGCGCATCGAGCGTGTGTGCGAAGTCAAGTACGACCATCTGCAGGGACGGCGCTTCCGGCACGCCGCCATCTTCATGCGCTGGCGTTTCGACAAGCCGCCCGATGCATGCCGCTTCGACCAGCTGGAAGTGGTCGCGCCCTATGCGCTCGCCGAGGTGTTCGCCGGCCAGCGTTGAGCGCGGCTCAGCCTTCAGGGAAGTTCGACCTCGCACTCGAATTCGCTCGCAACGGTTCTGCGTGCGCCTTGCGCTGCCGCTCGCGGCTGTTGACCAGATGGATGCGCATGGCTGCACGCGCCGCATCGGGATCGCGGCGCTCGATGGCCGCATAGATATCCTGATGCTCCTGATTGACCTTCTGCAGATGCTGTTCGCGTTGCTCGACGTTCAGCCATGACGATGAGATCCGCGTGCGCGGGATCACTTCCAGGCCCAGATGGCTCATCAATTCGCCGAAGTAGTGGTTGCCGGTGGCCTGTGCGATGGTGAGGTGAAATCGAAAATCGGGCGAAACCGTTTCACCCACGGTCGCGAGGTGCCTTTCGAAGTCGTCGAGCGCGCTGCGCATCTCCTGAAGATGCTCGTCGTTTCGGCGCAGTGCCGCGAGCCCGGCAGCTTCCGATTCGATGCTGGTGCGCAGTTCGAGCATCTCCAGCATGTCGAAGATGCCGCCGCCGCTGGATGCCGCATTGCCGAACTGGAAGCGGCCCGGCGCCGCCATTTCGAGGGCGAAGGTCCCCACCCCGTGATGCGTCTGGACCATGCCGGCGGCTTGCAGGCGGGACAAGGCTTCGCGCACCACGCCGCGGCTGACGCCGAAGGTTTGCATGATCACCGCCTCCGTCGGCAGCTTGTCTCCTGGCTTGATCGCCCGGCTCTTGAGCTGCCCGCCGAGAGCCTCGACCAGCTCGTGCGTCAGCCCCTTGCCCGGTCGGCGGCCGGCCAGTGACGCGGCGCGCAGATCGGTGTCCGCGGAGATTTCCTCAAGGGTGGGCGAAGGTTCTTGCATGCGCCAATCATAGAACTGTGCGGAGGTTGTCCTAGCACTTCCAACAACAAGTCGCTTTGTTGTAGGACATCCAATGATGGGTGGCGCGTTTTCGCAATCACGTGGCAGCATTCAGCTACAAATCCACCGCAGAAACTTGGGTTTACCCTAATAAATGCCGGCCAGAAGATCGAACATAGTCGCTACTTGTCATAGGACATCTGATGAGTAGACGGAGACTTTCATGCCCCCTTCACCCGAAATTACGTTGAAAAAAATCGCGTTGAGCGGCGCCGGCGGCCAGCTCGGCGCCGTTCTGCGCAAGGCGTTGGTCGCCCGAGGGCTCCCCTTGCGCTCCGCCGCCGGCCGCACGGCGCTCGTGCCGCTGGTCGACGGCGAAGACGTGATGCACGGCGACCTGCGCGATGGCGCCGTGGCCGACCGGCTGCTCGAAGGCGTCGACGTGCTGATCCACCTTGCAGGCACGAGCGTGGAGCGCCCGTTGCCCGAGATCATCGACAACAACCTGAGCGCCCTGGTCGCGGTCTATGAAGGTGCGCGCCGGCAGGGAGTGCGCCGCGTCGTCTTCGCGAGCTCCAACCATGCGATCGGCATGTACCCGGTCACCGAGCATCTCGGCCTCGATTGCGCGTTGCGCCCCGACGGTTTCTACGGGCTGAGCAAGGTCTGGGGCGAAGCGCTTGCGCGCATGTACTGGGACAAGCACGGCATCGAAAGCGTCTGCGTGCGCATCGGCAGTTGCCTCGAACGGCCGACCGAACCGCGCCACCTGAGCACGTGGTTCGGCCACGAGGATTTCCTGCACTTCATCGATCGCTGCATCGAAGCCGAGCACGTGGGGTTCACCGTCGTGTGGGGCGTCTCGGCCAACAAGCGCAGCTGGTGGAACAACCGCGGCGCCGAACACCTGGGCTTTCGGCCCACGCAAGACGCGGAGGCGTACGCCGCGGAAATCCTGGCCCGGCCGAACCCACTCGATGCCTTGGGCCAACGTTTTCAGGGCGGCAGCTTCGTCGGCCTGGACTACTCGCGCAAAGACCAAGGAGACACGCAATGAAGATCAAGGGCATTCGCTGGTGGATGGTCGCTCTGGTTTCGGCCGGATTGATCGTCAACTACCTCGCGCGCAACACGCTTTCGGTGGCGGCCCCCACGCTGATGAAAGACCTGAACATCACGACCGAGCAGTACTCGCACATCGTGGTGGCCTGGCAGCTCTGCTATGCATTCATGCAGCCGGTCGCGGGCTATCTGCTCGACACGATCGGCACCAAGCTCGGCTTCGGGCTCTTCGCGCTGGCGTGGTCGCTGGCCTGCGCTGCGGCGGCCTGGTCGACCAACTGGCAGAGCCTTGCGTTCTTTCGCGGACTGCTGGGGCTCACCGAAGCGGCCGGCATTCCGGCGGGCGTGAAGGCGACGACAGAATGGTTCCCCGCCAAGGAGCGGTCGGTTGCAATCGGCTGGTTCAACATCGGCTCGTCGATCGGCGCACTGCTCGCGCCGCCGCTGGTGGTGTGGTCGCTGATGCACGGGCAATGGCAATGGGCTTTCCTGATCGTCGGCGGCCTGGGCATCGTCTGGAGCTTCGTCTGGATGCTGCTGTATCGCCATCCGCGTGACCAGAAGCGCCTGTCGGACACCGAGCGCGACTACATCCTCGCCGGCCAGGAAGCCAAGCACAGCGATGCCGGCGCGACCAAGCGTCGCTGGACCGAGATGATCCGCAGCCGCGACTTCTGGGCCATCGGCATTCCGCGCATCCTCTCCGAGCCGGCCTGGCAGACCTTCAATGCATGGATTCCGCTCTACATGATGACCGAGCGGCACATGAACCTGAAGGAAGTGGCGATGTTCGCGTGGATGCCTTTCCTCGCGGCGGACATCGGCTGCGTGCTGGGCGGCTATCTCAGTCCGCTGTTCCACAAGTACTTCGGCGTGTCGCTGTTCACGTCGCGCAAGATGGTCTTCGTCGTCGGCGCGCTGTTCATGATCGGCCCGGCCAGCGTCGGCTTCGTCGAGAGCCCCTACATGGCGATCGCGCTGCTGTGCATCGGCGGCTTCGCGCACCAGACGCTCTCGGGCGCGCTGTATTCAATCACCTCCGACATGTTCGGGAAGAACGAGGTTGCCACGGCGACGGGGATGGGCGGTATGGCGGGCTACCTGGGCGCTGCCGCGTTCACGGCGTTGTTCGGCGTGCTCGTCACGCAAATCGGCTACAGCCCGCTCTTCGTCGTGCTCGCGGTCTTCGACATCATCGCGGCAGTGGTCGTGTGCCTGCTGGCTCGAAGCGGCGATCGGACACCTACCGCCCGTTGGGCGCCCGTGGGCGCAGGAGCGATGGCCAAGTGAGCGACCTGAGCAACTCGTGCAACATGACGAAGCCGCTCTACATCACCATGCACGATCGTGACAACGTCGCGATCGTGGCCAACGACGGCGGCCTGCCCGCCGGCACCGTGTTTCCCTCGGGCCTGACGCTGATCGACAAGGTTCCCCAGGCGCACAAGGTCGCCCTGGTGGACATCCGCGAAGGCGGCGAAGTGCGCCGCTACAACGTCACCATCGGCTATGCGCTCAAGGACATCCCCGCAGGCAGCTGGGTGCACGAGCGGCTGCTCAAGATGCCAGCCGCGCGAGAACTCACCGGCCTGCCCATCGCGACGGTCAAGCCCCCCGAGATGCCTCCGCTGGAGGGCTACACCTTCGAGGGCTATCGCAATCCGGACGGCTCCGTCGGCACCCGCAACATCCTGGCGATCACGCAGACCGTGCAGTGCGTGGCGGGCGTGACGGACTTCGCGGTGCAGCGCATCAAGGCTGAGCTGCTKCCGAAATACCCSAACGTCGATGACGTGGTGGCGCTGGAGCACACCTACGGCTGCGGTGTGGCCATYGATGCGCCGGACGCCGTCGTGCCGATCCGCACGCTGCGCAACATCAGCCTCAATCCGAACTTCGGCGGCGAGGTGATGCTGGTGAGCYTGGGCTGCGAGAAGCTGCAGCCCGAGCGCCTGATGCCGCCGGGCACGATTCCTCTGATCGACGAGCGAAAYGTGGCGGACGTCGGCGARAACGCGGACAGCAAGCTCGACGTCGTCTGCCTGCAGGACGAAGCGCACGTGGGCTTCATGTCGATGATCGATTCGATCATGCGCCAGGCCGAAGAGCATCTGGAGCGCCTGAACGCGCGGCGCCGCGARACCGTGCCTGCGAGTGAACTGGTCGTGGGCGTGCAGTGCGGCGGCAGCGATGCGTTCTCCGGCGTCACGGCCAACCCGGCAGTGGGTTTTTGCACCGACCTGCTCGTGCGCGCGGGCGCCACGGTGATGTTCTCTGAAGTGACTGAAGTGCGCGACGGGATCGACCAGCTCACCTCGCGCGCGACCACGCCCGAAGTGGCCGAAGCGATGATCCGCGAGATGGCCTGGTACGACGCCTACCTGGACAAGGGCCGCGTAGACCGCAGCGCCAACACCACGCCGGGCAACAAGAAGGGCGGCCTGTCCAACATCGTCGAGAAGGCGATGGGCTCGATCGTGAAGTCGGGCAGCGCGCCGATCTCGGGCGTGATCTCGCCGGGCGAGAAGGTGCGCCAGAAGGGGCTGATCTATGCGGCCACWCCGGCGAGCGATTTCATCTGCGGCACGCTTCAGTTGGCTGCCGGCATGAATCTGCATGTGTTCACCACGGGCCGAGGCACGCCCTACGGCCTGGCGCAGGTGCCRGTCATCAAGGTCGCCACGCGCGAAGACCTCGCGCGCCGCTGGCACGACTTGATGGACATCAATGCCGGAACCATCGCCACCGGAGAGAAGACCATCGCCGACGTCGGCTGGGAGATGTTCAGGCTGATGCTGGACGTCGCCAGCGGCCGCAAGAAGACCTGGGCGGAGCAGTGGAAGCTGCACAACGC